>CAUJJC010000079.1 GCA_963204975.1 Verrucomicrobiota bacterium
CCTCACGCTGGGAGCTGTGCATGACCGCCTCAAGCAGGAGGGCGCGGCCACGATCAGAACCGGCGTGCTGCTCAAGAAACGTCGCGAACATGCACGCGAGGTGGCGGTCGATTACGTGGGCTTCGAGATCGAAGACGAATTCGTGGTCGGCTACGGCATGGACTACCAGGGACGCTTCCGCAACCTGCCCTGCATCGGCATTCTCAAGCCATGAAACTCCGCGTCTTATTCTTCTCCGTGCTCCGCGATTTCACCGGCCAGGAAGAGATCGAGCTGACCTGCGAGGGCGTCTATACGGTTGCTGATTTGCTTGCCATGCTCCACGCCCGCTGGCCCAAGCTGGCCGAGTGGGACTCCAGCCTCCTCGTGGCTGTCGATCACGCTTATGTGAAACGTGACGCCCCTCTGCAAGATGGAGCCGAAGTGGCGATCATGCCGCCGGTTCAGGGGGGGTAGAAGGACATATCTTCATTGCTCCCTTAATGACGGCTTTCGGCTGATATCGGATGCGAGATGGGAATTACCCCTCCAAGTGCGTGAGCCAGAAGTCCAGCTCTGCTTCAGCCAAAGCCGCCATCCATTCCACGAACGCCTCGCGTCTGCCGAACCGGCTTTCGTCCAACGCCGTGAAATAGGCCGCCCGTTGTTCCGGCTGAATACGCAGCGGAGGAAAGCCTGCGCGCATCAGTAGGAGATTCATCACCAGCCGCGCTGCGCGGCCATTGCCATCAATGAACGGATGAATCGTTACGAGCGCCTCGTGAATATTCGCGGCCTGCTCGACCACATGTTGATGGGTTCGATCAGCACCAAATAACTCCGCCATCTTGTCCGGCACTTTGATCGCATTCGGCGGCACATGCTTCGAGCCACGAATGAAAACTGGCACGCTGCGGTAGTGACCCGCCGCAGGATCGTCTTTGCCAAGCACAAGCGTGTGCAGCTCGAGCAATTCATTCTCCGTGAGCGGTCCTTCTGCCCGCGCCAGTTCCTTCACGCGCTTCCACGCACCCGCCAGATGCACCGCTTCCAGGTGATCCTTCAACGGCTTGCCCGCCACCGTGACGCCATGCAGCAGCACCGCCGTGGTTTCTTGTAGCGTCAGCGTGTTGCCCTCCACCGCATTTGAGGAATACACCAGTTCCACATCCAACGCCTCCATCAGGCTACGAATCGACTCCACCCGCAACGGACGCAGCGCGTCGAGGCGGGCTTTCTTTTGGTCGATGCTTTGCACGAGGGAGATCATTTTCGCGGCTCCTTCTTGAGCGCATCACGCATGTTGCGCATCACGATGCGATCATTTTTCACATCCACGCGAAGACACTCCAGCAAAGGAAGCTTTTCAGGAGTGTCCTTCACTTCCGCCAATGCCCAGCGAAGCGCCTCGCCCAACGTTTTTGCCTCATACCAGTCTGGAGCACCGCGCTTGCAGATCAGTCGCTCAATCACATAGGCAATTACAGCCGATGCAGACGATTGAGGCGAAAGTTCGTCGGTGATCGGTTCGGGCTTTCGATTCTTCATCTGGACTGGCATGGTTGAGCAAAGCTACGCCGGCTTGATCGACTAACCTGGCATCCGCAAAGGCTATCTCGAGTTCACGGGTGAGCCACATGCATCCCACCAGATGCCCGAGTCCATTCAAGCATACACCAGTTTGCCACGCGGCTCGGGTATGACACGACCTAGTTCCTTCGCCGTCTCCAGCCACTCAGCGATGACCACGCGCACATTCGCCAGCGTCTCCTCGTAAGTCGCGCCATCTGCCATGCAGCCAGGAAGCTCTGGCACTTCGGCTATCATCGCTTCATCTTCCTTGCTCCAGTAGAAGATGATCTCGTAGTTAGGGATCGGTGTCATCGGCGAGTTTGTGATTGAGGATGATCTGACGCACTTGCTTTACTTGATACGGTTTGGAGAGCGAGCCTTTGGGCTGAAGGTTGATTATCTCAGCCACACCTTCACGAGTGAAGATGTGGTGACTTCCTTTGATGCGCAATGAGAACCCCAGGTGCGCCAAAACGCTCACGAGATCATCAAAAGCAAAATTACTGTCCGAACGCCCGATAAGGAGCTTCAGCAGCAATTTCGCTTTCTGGCTCATGGCAGGTTATCCATTCGCCCGAATAATCTGCGCGAGCACATACGGCAGGATGCCGCCGGCGCGGTAGTAGTCGATCTCGATGGGGGTATCGAGGCGGACGACGACCGGGACGTCGAAGCTGCTGCCGTCGGACTTGGTCACGCGGAGGGTGGCTTCGCTTTGCGGTTTGATGTCGTTGCTGATGCCCAGGAGGTCGAAGGTCGCGTCGCCGAGGTCCTTCACTTTGTCGTAGTCGGCCTTGTCCTTGAAGTTGCAGGGCAGCACGCCCATGCCGACGAGGTTGCTGCGATGGATGCGCTCGAAGCTCTTGGTGATGACCGCTTTGACACCGAGGAGGTTCGTCCCTTTCGCGGCCCAGTCGCGGGAGCTGCCCATGCCGTAGTCTTCGCCGCCGATGACGATCGTTGGCGTGCCGCCGGCGATGTATTTCGCGGCGGCATCGTAGATCGCGAGTTGCTCACCATTGACCTTGGTGACGCCGCCTTCGGTGGGGGCGCACATGAGGTTCTTGATGCGCACGTTGGCGAAGGTGCCGCGGGTCATGATGCGGTCATTGCCGCGACGTGAGCCGTAACTGTTGAAGTCCGCTTCCGTGACGCCGTTCTCGCTGAGGAACTTCCCGGCGGGGCTGGCCTTCTTGATGTTGCCCGCAGGCGAGATGTGGTCGGTGGTGACGCTGTCGCCAAAGATGCCGAGCGGCTTTGCGCCCTTGATCTCGTTCACGTCGCCTGGGGTCATGCTGAACTTTTCAAAGAACGGCGGGTTCTGGATGTAGGTGCTCTTGTCGTCCCAGTTGTAAACCAAGCCGGTGCTGCCGGTAACGCTGTTCCACTTCGGATTCTGTTCAGCGAAGCCGGTGTAGAGCTTCTGGAACACGTCGGGCTTGAGCGAGGCGTTCATCGCATCGGCGATCTCTTGCGAGGTCGGCCAGATGTCGCTGAGGAACACATCGTTGCCGTCCTTGTCCTGGCCGATGGGCTCGGTGGTCAGATCAATATCCACGGTGCCAGCGATGGCGAAGGCGACCACGAGAGGTGGCGACATGAGAAAGTTCGCCTTGATGCTCTGATGCACTCGGGCTTCGAAGTTGCGGTTCCCGGAGAGCACCGACGCAGCGACGATGTCTTCCTTCTTCACGACGTCTTCGATGCCTGCATCGAGCGGGCCGGAGTTACCGATGCAAGTCGTGCAACCATAGCCAACGGTCTGGAAGCCGAGCTTGTCGAGTTCGGTCTGGAGACCGGTCTTGTTGAGGTAATCCGTCACCACGCGGGAGCCGGGTCCGAGCGAGGTCTTCACGCTTGGCTTCACGGTCAAACCGCGAGCATTCGCTTTCTTTGCGAGCAAACCAGCGGCGATCATCACGCTAGGATTCGATGTGTTTGTGCAGCTCGTGATAGCAGCAATGAGCACGCTGCCGTGCGTGATGGTGTCCTTGATGCCGCCCTTGGAATCAACGGTGACTTCCCAGGCGGGATAGCCGAGGACAGGCCCTTCGCCTTCGACCTCAACGACTTCCGCGCCGAACTGTGAGGTGAGTTCCTTCTGCGCTTCCTCGTCATGAATCGGCAACGGCACTTCGGCGTCGGGGATGACTTCGGGAGTCTTGCCGTAGCCATCGGGTGCGGGCTTGGTCAAAAGCTCTTCCCACTTGGATTCGAGCGCATCGAGATCAATGCGATCCTGTGGGCGCTTCGGTCCGGCGACGCCGGGCTTCACGGTGCTGATGTCAAGATCGACTTCCTGCGTGAACTCGAGCACGCCCTTCTCGGTCGGGATGCCCCACAGGCCTTGGGCCTTGTAATAACTCTCCACCGTCTTGCACAGCTCCTCGCTGCGGCCCGTGCCGCGCAGATAAGCGACGGTTTCTTCGTCGATGCCGAAGAAGCCCATCGTCGCGCCATACTCGGGTGCCATGTTCGCGATGGTTGCACGGTCGGGCACGCTGAGCGCCTTCGCGCCAGGGCCGTAGAATTCGACGAACTTGCCCACGACCTTCGTCTTGCGCAGCATCTCGGTCACGCGCAGCACGAGGTCGGTCGCGGTCACGCCAGCGGCGAGTTCGCCACTGAGATAGACGCCGACGACTTCAGGCACAAGGAAGGTCACTGGCTGACCGAGCATCCCGGCTTCCGCCTCGATGCCGCCCACGCCCCAACCCACGACGCCGAGACCATTGATCATCGTCGTGTGCGAGTCCGTGCCGACGAGTGAGTCGGGATAATACACGCCGTCCTTCTCGAGCACGCCCTTGGCGAGATACTCAAGGTTGACCTGATGCACGATGCCGATGCCCGGAGGCACGACCTTGAAGGTATCGAACGCCTGCTCGCCCCACTTCAGGAACTGATAGCGCTCATTGTTGCGCTGGAACTCGAGATCCAGGTTGCGGCTCAGCGAGTCGCCCGTGCCCGCGTAATCGACCTGCACCGAGTGGTCCACCACGAGATCGACCGGCACCAGCGGCTCGATCATCTTCGGGTTCTTACCCATGCCATTCACAGCGGAACGCATCGCAGCCAAATCGACCAGCAGCGGCACACCCGTGAAATCCTGCAAAACGATGCGCGCCACGACGAACGGGATCTCATAGTCGCCCGGAGCCTTCGCATTCCACTTGGCGAGATTCTTCACATCCTGCTCGGTCACCTTCTTGCCATCACAGTTACGCGCGAGGGCTTCCAGCACGATGCGGATCGACACCGGCAGCTTGTCCAGGTTCGGCGCGATGCCAGCTTCTTTGAGGGCGGGGAGACTGGTCAGCTTGCCTTGGGTGCCGGAGCCGGTCGTGAACGTGCGGGTGGTGTCGAGTGCCATAAAATAAGGAGGAGAACGGTAGCGGGCGGCGAAGCTAGCGCTGTGCCAAAGGTGATCAATCCGTTTTGCTTGTGCTTTGTGCGCCAGCCAGGGTGCCAGCCGAGGCATGAGAAAACGCGGTCCGCCGTGCAATGCCTGCGATTGAACCCCCAGGGCCAGGGACTGTCTGCTCACGGCCTATGTGGGACTCCCTTCTCAAGACCTTGCAGGATCAGATGCAAAACCAAATCGTCAGCGGCGGCCTCGCCCTGGGGATCGCGGGCGCGCTCATCGGCCTCGTTCACAAGCTGTGGCCGACGGTATGGAATCTCGTCAAGCGCACCTTTGTGGTCACCGCCGTGATCGACAATCGCAACGACGTTTTCCAGGCCGCGATCAAGTGGCTCAATGCGCTGCCGTATTGCAAGGAGTCCCACTACTTCACCGTCACGCAGGAAAACTCCTCCACGGCGGGCACCGGTCGCGTGCCCAAACTCCTGTTCAGTCCGGCTCCGGGCTGGCATCTGATGCGACGCGGACGGCACTTCATGAGTTTCTTTCGCGAGCTGGACATGAGCAAAATCACGCCCGTGGAGACGCTCACCATCAGCATGCTCGGCGCACGGCGGCGCGACTTCGATGCGATGATCGATGAGATGATGCAGGCCAGCTACGGGCAGATGATGGGGCGCACGCAACTCTTCACGCCGGACTCCTGGGGCGACGAGTGGAAGCTGCACAGCACCAAGCCCAAACGAAAGATCGACAGCGTCATTCTCTCCAACGGTGTGCGGGACAAGATCGCGGACGATGTGAGGCAGTTCCTGGCGCAGCAGGAGCGCTACGAATCGCTCGGCGTGCCCTGGCGGCGGGGCTACCTTCTGCATGGGCCTCCAGGCACTGGCAAAACCAGTCTCGTCTTTGCTCTCGCGGGTGAACTGGACATGGGGCTTTGCACCCTGAGCCTGACCAATCGCAAGCTGAACGACCAGAACCTGGCCGATCTCATGCAGCGCACGCCGCCGCAGTCCATCATTCTGCTGGAAGATGTGGACTCCTTTTTTCAGGCCCGGCAGAAGGTGGATGAAAAGATGGAACTGAGCTTCTCAGGTCTGCTCAATGCGATCGACGGTGTGGCGGCTCAAGAGGGTCGCGTGGTGTTCATGACCACGAACCATCACGGCCTGCTCGACCCTGCGCTGATCCGGCCAGGTCGCATCGATGTGGCCTATGAACTCGGCAAATCGGGCAAGTCGGAACTCCGCCAGATGGCGCGACGATTCTTCCCGGACATCGACTTCAACGCCCTGGAAGAACTCGTTGCTCGTTACCCTGAAGGCACGCTGACTCCCGCCGAGATTCAGCAGGCCTTGCAAGTCAGCGAGCGCTGGCAAGACGCGATCGCCAGGCTCCGGCAGGCCTTGCCCGCAGCTACGCTGGCGTTGCCGCCTTCAGCTCTTCCAGCTCAGCCCAGCGCATGAACTTGCCTTCCAGTTCGGAGCGTTTGTCTTCCAGCTTCGCAAGGTAATCCTGGGTGCCCGCTCCGAGTTTCGCATACAGCTCGGGATTGTTCAGTTCGGCTTCCATCTCGGTGATCTCGGTTTCGAGTTTCGCGATGACGCCCTCGAGTTCACCGTGCTCGCGCAATTCCTTGTTCGAGATCTTGCGCGGCTTCTCGGCGGGAGCAGCGGGCTTGTCCTTGGACTTCTTGACCACGGGGGCATTGACCAGGGCGAGTTCCGCAGCGGCCTGGGCAGCGCGTTTTTCCTGGTAGTAGCTGTAGTTGCCCGCGCATTCGTGGATGCGTCCGGCACCTTCGAAGGCGATGACGCGATCACACACGCGATCCAGGAAGTAGCGATCATGGCTGACGACGAGCACGCAGCCCTTGAAGGCCAGCACGGCCTCTTCCAGCACGCGCATGGTCTGGAGATCGAGGTCATTGGTCGGCTCATCAAGGATGAGGAAGTTGCCACCACGACGGAGGATCTTTGCCAGCAGCACGCGACTCTGCTCGCCACCGCTGAGTTCCTTCACACGCATGGTGACGCGTTCATCGGTGAACAAGAAGCGCCGCAGGTAGGTGCGGACGTGCAGCTTCTCATCGCCGAACTGCACATGGTCCGATGCACCGGCGACTTCCTCCATCACGCTCTTCTCGGGATCGAGGAGCAGGCGCTGCTGATCGACGTAGTTGAAGACCGTGCGCTTGCCGATGGACACCTTGCCATCGTCGGGTTCACGCAGGCCCATGAGAATGCGAAGCAGCGTGGTCTTGCCCAAACCGTTGCGACCAATGATGCCGGTGCAAGTGCCAGCCTCGAAGGAGAGATCGAGATGGCTGAACAACCAGCGGTCGTCGATGCGTGCCGCGATGTCTGTTGCGTCCACCACGGTGTTCGCCAGCGGAGGCGCGGGCGGGATGATGAGGTCCATCACGAGGTCCTCTTCGGGCGCGTCGATGCTGGCCACGCGGTCATATTCATCCAGCCGTGTGCGGGCCTTGCTGCGCTGGGCGCGAACGCCAGCACGCACGAATTCGAGTTCCTTCCGCAGGAAGGCTTGACGACGTCTTTCGGTGCCTGCCTCGATGCTCTCACGCAGGGCTTTGCTTTCCAGGTAAGCGGTGTAGTTGCCATCGTGGCTGTAGATGCGGGCGTCGTCGATCTCGACGATGCGTGTGGCGATGCGATCCAGGAAGTAGCGGTCGTGAGTGACGAAGAGCAGCGCCCCCTTGAACTCATCGCGCAGGTAGTGCTCCAGCCAGACGATGGACTCCGAGTCCAGATGGTTCGTCGGTTCATCCAGCAGCAACAAGTCGGGCTGCGAAACCAGAGCACGTGCCAGAGCCACGCGGCGCTTTTCTCCGCCGGACAATCCACCGACAAGGCGATCCGCTGCGGGCACGCCGAGTTCATTCATCATCGTGGCGATCACGCTCTCAATGTTCCAGCCATCGCGCAGATTGATCTCGTGCAGGAGATCGTGCTCCTGATCACCCTTCACATCACCGGACTCGTAGCGAGCGATGAGGTCGAGCACGTTGCTGGCACCCGCACGCACGTTGTCGATCACCGAGGCGTTCTCATCGAGCTGGAACTCTTGCGCCAGGTAGCCCACCACGATGTTGTTGCGCCGGGCAACAGTGCCCCCATCCGGCCTCTCCGTGCCCGAGAGAATGCGCATGAGGCTGGTCTTGCCCGAGCCATTGCGCCCGACCAGGCCGAGCTTCTCGCCCTCATGCACCGCCATCGTGGCGTCATTGAAGACCTGTTGCAGGCCAAACTGCAGGCGCAGGTCTTTGGCGGAAATGATGGCGGGCGTGCTGCTGTTGGACATGGGGGCGCTCCCTGTAGGCGCACTTGTCGTCCATGGCAATCACTGCCACTGGGCCAACCGCTCGGGGAAAGGGCAGTCGTCGCACGCGGAATGGTCTTCCAGGCAGAAGTCCTCATACACTTGCAAGAGCCCCTGGTGATGATGGAGCTTCTTTTGGAAGGCTGCGGCAAGGGGCGAATCGCCGAAGAGACGGAGCACAGCGCGGCGGACCTTTTGATTGTCCAGCAGGGCGGGCAATTCCAGATACTCGCTCCACAATGCCGGCTGCTCGGGCATCAGCAGGGGATACACCACATTGGCCATCATCTCCTGCACGCGAGTCTCGCCGATCAAGGCGATCGGGCGCTTCGCCGCATCGGAGTGCAGGGTGTAGTGCAGGCTCCAGAACTCGTGATTCAGGCTGGTCAGCGACATGACCCACGAATCGCGACTCCATGCCGAAGCCTGTTTCAACGGCGAAGAGATCTGAGACCACGCTGCCAGCATCGCAGCCAGAGCCCCGAGGCGACGCTGTGGATGATTGCCTGGACGGAGAGACTTGAGGTTCCACTTCATCTCGTAGCTGCGTTCCGTCCAGCGTGTGAACTCGGAGCGGTGCTTCCACCAGTGCTCCCACAATTGGCGGAGATAAACACGCGTCTCATCCTGCGCCTCGTCATAAGGCGTGGCATCGAGAAAGCCTGCAACGCCAAACAGCAAAGCCTCGCGCTGGACTGGCTCCATGCCAGCGAGGCGACGCACGGGCAGTCGCTGGGCCAGAAGCAGGAAGGGCCTTTGATTGCTGCTGTAGCCGAGCGTCTGCGCCAGCGTTTGATAGATCGCCTGCTCCCGGCCATGGGCAGCCACGATGCGATGCAGGCGCTGGGATTTGCGATGCAGACGATACTGCGCCGATGCCTCCAGGAGCGATTGCACAGCGGCCTCGCTCATCTGGCGCAATGGCGTGGAGCACCGCCCCAGTCGTGCAGGCGCAGGCATTCGATGACGCGCGAGACCATCCACCAGCAGCGCGGGGTCCAGCTTCACCTGAGCCACCTCGCGGTGCTCCGAAGTGCGGGTGAAGAAGCGATCGCTGGCAGGCTGATCGACGAAGAGGTGCAGCACCACCTGATTGTAAGCCTCGTTCGCGCCGTGCAGATGACGCTCCCAGTCCCGCGCGTCGGGATCGAGTTCGATATCGCCGCTGAGGGTTTCGCCATTGATCAGCACGGTGCAGTTTCGGAAGTCGGGCCCCGCGCCGGAATTCCATTCACCGAAATCGCGGACCTGCACACGCTGGCCATCCGTGCCCTGAAACTCGCTGCCGAACTCACCCGCAAACCACAGGCTTTGCAGATGAAGCTCGGTCATCGGCTCGGCGAAACCAGCGAGCGAAGGCGACTCTTCGAGGCCACTGAACACATCGTCACAAAACTGTGCGTAGCGTTCAGCAAGTGGGAGCGTGGAAATCATTCCAGCATCGAAGCAAGTTCCGCCAGCGATGTCGAGCCCAGCGAATCCAGCCGATGCCAAGCACCCGTGAAGTCGAGATGCTGGGTGGTCGGCCCAGGCACCACGACGCATCGCATCCCGGCAGCGCGCGCCGCGTTCAAGCCATTGAGGGAATCCTCAAAGATCACCACCTCATCGGCTGTGGCCCCGAGCTTTTGAGCAGCATCGAGAAACAAATCGGGATGCGGCTTTATCCTCTGCACATGGTCGCGGCAGGAGACATTGGCGAAGTGGCCACGGAGATCGAGCTGATCGAGATGCTTCGATACCCAGGACAAAGGACTGCTGCTCGCAACCGAGCAAGGCATCCCCAGCGCGCGCGCCTCCGTCAGACGCTCACGCACACCC
Organism: Verrucomicrobiota bacterium; assembly: GCA_963204975.1. GTDB lineage: Bacteria > Verrucomicrobiota > Verrucomicrobiia > Verrucomicrobiales > Verrucomicrobiaceae > JAEUHN01. The sequence goes on from CAUJJC010000079.1 coordinate 10,082, forward strand.
GGCAGGGCATCAAATCCAACGAGCAACTCATGCACGCGTGCCGTGAGTTCCTGCTCCTGCTGCTGCCAGTCAAAGCTGCGACCGGTGAACTGCTCGAGTTCCTTCTTCGGATCGTAAGCGCTGCTGAAATCCGTGCCCACGCACTGTGACCAATCCTCAATCGTCAGCCGATGGCCATGGCTCTCAAACAGCTCCCGCCACGACTGGTAGATCGCAGATTCAGTGTCGATGATGAGACCATCGAAGTCGAAGATGACGGCGCGGAGAGGCATAAAGTGATGAACTCCAGGCGAGTTACTTGGCGATGTGCTCCACGATGTCGAGGAACCGGGCAGCAACGGGCGCTGGCAAATACCAGTGAACATCCTCCAGCCACTTGCCATTGGGATGATACTTGGCCAGGACCGTCTTCACCAGCTTCACGCCGGGGTTGATGGGCACGACCTGGAAGAAGACCTTGTTCCCCGAGCCGCCGTTGCGCTTCACATTGATGAAGTCGTAGTAGGGCTCCTGATCTCTGGGTGGGAAGCGCGCGTCCCAGTTCACCGCCTTGGGCGTTTGCGCGACGAGTTGCACACTGACCACCTGACGCTTCACATCCGCGATCAGGAAGACCAAATTGTAACGAGCGCCCGCATCTTCAAACTGCCCCTGAAAGCCCTGAAACGTAAAGGAGTCCTTGGGGTAGGCCTCGTTCACTATGCGTGTCTCAACGGTCTTGCTCACTCGTCCGAGCGTTTGCACAGCTTCATCCAGAGGCATGAGCCAGCGGATTTGACCGAAGATGAATTCAGGTGCCACCGCATCCGCACGCTGGGCACGATCCACCACCTGGCTGCTGTAAAACTCCAGACCCTCAACGAACTTTTCTTCCGCACCGACGCGATTCGGAAGCCAGTTCGGCGCAAGGGTCATGCCTTGGAAAACCGTTGGCACCGCAGGGGCAGGAGGAGCTGGTTTGTCCATGGTTGCCGCGAGGTTCCTGGCCTGCTCGGCACTGGCGTTCGATAGTCGGTTCAGCGGCACCACTACCGGCTTGCCCTGCATGATGAGGGTCAGGTTTTCGCCTTCGAGTTTCTGAAACTCGGCCACGATGGTCTTGCCATCGGAGCTAGTCCACGAACTGGGTTTGGACGGCTCCTGCCCTTGAACAAGGCAGGCCCAAACCATGAACAGAACAGTCAGTTGTCTCATACAGTGATGATTGTCGCAGTTCGGGCTACGCCCTCGCAAGGCCACCTCTCTGATCAGACGTTGAACCGCCATTCCACGACGTCGCCGTCGCGCATGACGTATTCCTTGCCTTCGATGCGGAGCTTGCCCACCTCGCGGCACTTGGCCTCGGAGCCATATTGCACGAGGTCGTCGTAGTGAACGATCTGCGCCGCGATGAAGCCGCGCTCGAAGTCGCCGTGAATCACGCCCGCTGCCTGCGGTGCCTTCATGCCTTTGATGATGGTCCAGGCGCGCGTTTCCTTTTCGCCCGTGGTCAGATAAGTCTGGAGGCCAAGCACGTCGAACGCGCCCTTGATCAAGCGCGACACGCCGCTGTCATTGACGCCAAGATCCGCGAGGTAAGCGGCGGCATCTTCTTCGGGAAGATCAACGAGTTCATTCTCAATCGCTGCGCTGATCACCACGGCGCGAGCGTCGTGATTGGTCGCGACGTGTGCGCGCACTTTGCTAACGAAGAGATGCGCATCAGGCGTGTTGGCCGCCTGAGCTAGTTCGGCTTCGGAGACGTTGCAGGCGTAGATGACGGGCTTCGAGCTGAGGAGGAAGAAGACTTTCAGGAGCTTCTTTTCGTCATCGGTGAGTTCGCAAGTGATCGCAGGCTTTCCAGCGTCGAGGTGAGGGATGAGCTTGTCGCACAGAGCCAGTTCGGCCTGGGCCTCCTTGATGCCTCGTTTGGCATCCTTTTCCACGCGTCCCTTGCGCTTGGTCACACCTTCGAGGTCCGCGATGATCAATTCCGTGTTGATGACTTCGATGTCGCGAATCGGATCAATGCTGCCGTCAACGTGATGGATGTCGGCGTTCTCGAAGCAGCGCACGACGTGAACGATGGCGTCCACTTCCCGGATGTTGCTGAGGAACTTGTTGCCCAGGCCTTCGCCCTTGCTCGCACCCTTCACGAGGCCGGCGATGTCCACGAACTCGATGGCGGCAGGCACCAGCTTGGCCGCGCCGCTGATCTTGGCCAGCACGGCGAGGCGTTCATCGGGCACAGTCACCATGCCGATGTTCGGATCAATGGTGCAGAAAGGATAGTTGGCGGCTTCCGCCTTCCGTGTGCGGGTGACCGCATTGAAGAGGGTGGATTTGCCGACGTTGGGGAGACCGACGATGCCTGCGCGTAACATAAGGGCGCGGAGGCTAGCGAGATGAACCCACTGCGCATCTGGAAAGATGATCGTATGGCAAACGCCTGCCGCAGCGTCACTCGAAGCGCTTGATGTCCGCCTTCGCGCGCAGTCCAGCCAGCCACTTTTCGACCTCGGCGGCAGAGCGCTCGGCTTTGATGCGGCGCTCCATGGATTCCCGCATGCTGACATCAAAGATCCAGGAGAAGAGCGAGTGAAGCGTGTTCATGGCGGTTACTTGGTGGTGTTCTGATCCAGCAGTTTCTTGAGTTCACGGACCTCATCGGGCGTGAGTTTGGCGTTGGAGGCGAAATGGACGAGCAGCGGCTTGGCCGCGCCTCGGAAGATGCGTTGCATGAAAGACTCGCTCTCCGCCTGCACGCAGTCCTCGCGCTTCACCGCTGGGGTGAAAGCGCGCGTGCCGCTGGCATTTTCCTTCACCTTAAGCGCGCCCTTCTCGACGAGTCTCGTGAGCAAGGTGCGGACCGTATTTTCAGCCCAGCCCATGGTGGGGCGCAGCACCATGGTGACTTCGGAGACGGTCTGGGGAGAGCGCTCCCACAGGGCTTCCATGACGGACCATTCAGACTCGGAGATTTGCCAACCCGGCCTTGTTACTTCGCCGCAGGATACACCAGCTCTTCAATCTTGAAGTCCGGGCCGTCTTTCTTTCCGCCTTTGCCGAAGAGGTCGTTCACGTCGAACCAAGTCACATAAACGAAGAAGCAAAGCAGGGTGGCGACGCAGGCGAATTGCACGCCTTCCATGATCTTGGTAGGCAGGAGCGAGCCCTTGCGTAGCCACTCGCCGAAGGCCATGACGATGTGCCCGCCATCGAAGACGGGGAAGGGAAAGAGATTCATGATGGCGAGATTCACGTTGAGGATCACGCTGAACCACAGCACCCAGCGCCAGCCATTGGGAGCACTGAGGAAGTTGGTGTAGGTGTTGAGGATTTTCACGGGGCCACCCATCTGCTGGAAGCCCACATCGCCCTTGGTATTGAACACGCCGGAGAAGGTGCGGAACATCATGGTGGACGCATCCTTGAGCTGCTTCGATGGCGCGGGATAGAGGAGATCGCGTCCGCTCACATCAATCGCGTTGCTGAAAAGGATGCCAGACATGGCGAGACCCTTGGCAAAACTATCCTCTGGGATGTCTTTGGGCTTTTCGGGAAGCACGGGCGCGAGGGTGACTTCGGAGGACTGGCCATCGCGAGTAATGGTGAGCTTGGTGGGGTTGGCTGCCTTGCTTTTGAAGACCTCGTAGGCTGCACTCGGACTGAAAACTTTCTGGCCGTCCACATGGGTCACGACGTCGCCTTTCTTCAAACCAGCGAGTTCGGCACCGCTGCCTTTGAGGATTTCTTCAATGGCGGTGCTCGTGGCAGGTGCGATACCAACGGTGCGCAAGCCGCGGCGCTGGGTTAGTGTTCCCGCAGGCACATCGAAGCCTGTCTTAACGATCAATGGCTCGGCCACTCCTTCACGCTGCACCTTGAACTCAATCTGCTCGCCTTTGCTGAAGGCGATGCGCTCACGGACACTGTCGATGGGGTTATCCCAACTCTGCACGGGCACACCGTCAATGGCGAGGATGGTGTCACCCATCTTGAAGTCGGACTTGGCGGCGGCGGAGTCGGGCTTCATCCAGCCGACGGTGGTGGTGTGCATGCGGCGATCAGGATAGCCGACGAAAAACACGAGGTAGGCGAACAGAACGGCCAGGAGGAAGCTGAACAGAGGCCCGGCGAAGGCGACGATGATTTTATCCAAGGGAGTGATCAGCGGGAGCTTCTCGCCCGTGTCTTCCTCGCCTTCGAGACCGCCCATGGGTCCCATTTGGGGAAGCTGCACGAAGCCGCCGAGGGGGATGGAGCCGAGGCCGTATTCGACGCCGTTGAAGGTCTTCTTCCACAGGGGCTTGCCAAACCAGACGTAAAACTTCTCCACCTTGAGTCCGCGCCAGCGAGCGGCGAGGAAGTGGCCCCACTCATGCACAACGATGAGGAGATTGAGCACGAAGATGGCTTCAAGCAGGACAATGATGAAGCGCAGGATTTCTCCGAAAGTGCCGAGTGAGGAAAGCCATTCCATAGGATGAGACGAGGGGATCGAGGGATGAGGGTTCAACGAGCAAAAGTGCGCGTCGAGCGCGAAAACTACGCTTGTCGGCGTGTGCCCGCAATCAGTTGGCTTTCATCTTGAAGTTTTTTTGGCCGTGCCCGAAGTCTTCCTTCGGACGTCGGATCGGGGATTCGGTGTCGTTTTTTCAGCATGTCATACCTTCTCATCATCGCAGGCCTCATCGTTTTTGGCTTCGCCTGCCGCACCTTCGAAAACCGTCTGCTGGCCAAGGCGGGCTGGATTGCATTGCTCGCCGCCACCTACGTGGGCGGGCTCTGGCTCTCGGGGAGTCACGCGGGTGGCGCGGCGTCCATGGCGCTGTGGTTTGTGCTGCCGTGGATCGACATCGTCAGCCGCGTCCGCTACCTCCGTTTCCCTTTGCTCAACGAGATCGCTCATCGCTTTCCGCCTTCCCGCGAGGTGTTCCCTGATCTGGGCGAAATCAGCTCGGAGATCGAAGAGGAGGGCTTCGAAGAGGCTGAAAACACCGGTTGGCGCTGGGAGGACATCGATCACTTCATGCGCCTTTTCTATCATGCAGAGCAGCGCACCCAGGCTGCGATCACACTAGCGCAGCAGGAGGGCTTCGCGATGTCCTACGTCAGTGTCACCTCGCGAACGAAGGATGGACGCTCCTTCACCACCTCGAACTACCCGTTTTCATTCACGATGAAATTTGGGCCTGATCACCGGGTGAATCGTTATGAGGCGGCGCAATCGTTTGAGGATCTCATGACAAAGCACCGGGCTTTCCTGGTCGAGCAGGCTATCGAGATTTCGGATCTCGCGGAACTCGATGCTGACACGCTGAGCGATCTCCTGGAGCGCGATATGGAGAAGCAGATCCGTCACAACGTCAGCGTGGGAGTGCTCGAGCCTGCGGATGAGGAGAATGTCTTCCGCTACTCCTGGCGAGGCTGCTGGTTCCTGTGGATTCAGGTGGTCAAAGACATGATCAGGGTCTGAACGCGGCCGCCATCTGGCCCGCAGCCTGCCCCGTGGCCAGACAGGTGCCCATCACGCGGACAGAAGCGAGAGCTTCATGATCGCACGAGAGACAGCGGCCTGCGAAGAACATCCCTGGCAAAGAACGTGCCCTCAGGCACGAGGCGGGGATCCCTGCGGGCTCGGGCTGATCAAAGTAACGGAACCTAGGACCACGCGCGGTCTCGCGCATCTCTAGCGGCCAGCCTGCGAGGGCGGCCTCGTCTTCGAACCGGCGACTGCGGATCAAGTCATCGGCACTGAGCACGTAGTCTCCACGCCACCGGGCTGACTCACGAATACCTGCGTGAACTGGCAGAACAGGCGGTGTGATGGTGGTAAACGAAGGGTGACTCGAACGGAGGAAATCCCAAACCGCTTGAGCCAGGGCTCGCCCCTCGGACTCCAGGTGAAGCCTTTGATCGAGGTCGAGGGGGTCCCAGTGATCACCGCCCGCTTCGAGATCGGTCGAGACGAATACTTCACCCCTCGTGGGGGATGCTCGCAAGGTGGTGCCGAGGGCCGCAGCGGGCAGGGCACCCGCCTTCACCGCCCGAACGATGAGCGCCGCTACGTGGAGACGCAGGGGTTCATCAAGGATCGCGCTCAAGCCCTGAAACGACCACACGTAGGCAGGGCGATACAGGCGCGCTGAGGTGGCGAGATCCCAGTGGGAATGCCCTAGCAAGCGGGCGAGGAGCGCGTCGCCCGTCGTATCGATCACGGCTCGCGAATGAATGAGGCGGTCGTTAAGGGTGATGGTCCAGCCGGGTGACAAGGCGGTGACCTCCGCGCCCGTGAGCACCGTCAAGTGGGGCTCAGCAGCGCAAAGTTCGGCGGTCAAGCTAGCAAGGTCGGCAGGGCGATGCCGCAGCACATACACACGGCCCATGAGATCGGGTTCCTCCATGCCGCCGCGTTGCATCAGGGCCGTGCCCAGTTCGGTCGGGATGCCAGGATTCAGCCACTGCGGTCCCTGTGAAACGTCGGGATGAAACAACCCGCAGAAGGTATGCACCATCGCATTCGTGCCCATGCCGCCGAGCAACTGCTGGCGCTCGATCAGCAGTGTGCGCGCGCCTTGGCGGGAGGCGGCCAGCGCTGCGGCGACACCTGCGCTGCCGCCACCTACCACCGTGACCTCGTATTCGTCGTGGGGGCTCATGTTTGCTTTCCGGCGAGGAACTCGGCGAGCGCTGCTGCCGTCGCGAACCGGTCGCGCGTCATCTCGCCAGGAGCAATGGCGATGCCGAAGCGGTCTTCGATGTGCAGCAGCAGTTGCATCATTGCCATGGAATCCAACCCGAGAGCAAATAGATCCGTGGTGACGGACACGGGCTCGGCAGACTCGATGATCTGTTGTTCAAGGATGAGGCTGAGGACGGAATCAGCGGAAAGATCAGCAGGCATGGGGTTCTCAGTTTCCAGTTCTCGATTTCTAATTCGCGGGACGGCGGAAGGTAAACAGCAGTCCACCGATCAAGCCCCAGCAAACGTTGAACAACCACCCCGCGAGCGAGGCCGCGATGCTCACGGCGTGAGGCATGGCCACGAGGGCGGACATCAGCGTTTCAAAGGTCTTCTCACGCACGCCGAGGCCCGACACGGAGATGGGCAACGCGGTGGCGACATCCACCATCGGCATCGCCATCAGCACCGGCAATAGGGGAGCCTCGCCACCCACGGCCCTCAGCCCGCAGTAGAACGCGAGGAAGTAGCTGAGGATCACACCAATGGAAATCCAGACTGCCACGAGCGCTGAGCGCCAGGAGTTCCAGAGCGGATCGAAGGTGTGTGACATCTTCTGCACAAAGGGAAAGCTCGCCAAACGCGGTGCGAATCGCCCCACAAACGCGATGAACCGGGGCGACAACGAGAGCACTGACAGGATCATGATTGCCGATCCTCCGATGAGGAAAATGGCAAACCAGCCAAGCATGGATCGCACCCCAGGCGCGAAGCTGGGCCACTGCTGCAAGGCAGCGAGACCAAATCCAAAAAACAGCAGCGACATGCCAAACATGCCTGCCAGATGATCGACGATGATGCTCATGCCCGCCTGCGGAGCCATGCATGGGTGACGCCGCTGAATGGCGAGCACCCGATAGGCATCGCCGCCAAGGGTGCCGAGAGAGGTGATATTGAAAAACGCCGCCACCGTCGTGGCTTCCAGCACCTCGCCGAACCTGATCACAGGGACCTGGGGCTTGAGCACCACCCACCAGCGCCACGCACTGAATCCCAGGCTCAAGCCTGCGCACGCGATGCCTGCCAGCGCCCAGTGCCATTCGCGCGCCATCGTGCCGAGGTGCGGCAGGATCTGGCTGGTCAGGGAGTGCTGGCGAAACAACAACCAGAGCAGCACGCCGGAGATGAGCACGCGCGCGGCAATGGCCAGCCCTTTCTTCATACGGGCGTATGTCAGCCGTTCGCTTCGATGGCGGAGGCAATGGTGTTGACGCTCTGGAGAATTTCCTTGGCCTTGGACTGGTCGGTGATTTTGAGGCCAAAATTCTTTTCAATTGCGACCACGAGCTGAAGCGCGTCCACGGAATCGAGTCCGATCCCACCGGGGCCAAAGAGTGGCGAGTCGTCGCCGATCTCATCGGCAGTGACCTCAAGCATGAGGTTGCTGGTCATCACTTCTTTGATGCGCTGCTGGAGAGTCATGGAATCGGGCGGAATCGGATCGCGAACGTGCGGCCTAAACAAGGCCACCGTCCATTTTGAGAGTAGCGCCAGTGATATAACTGGCGTCCGCACTGGCAAGGAAGAAAACCACCGCCGCAATCTCTTCAGGCCGGGCGAAGCGCCGCATCGGCGTCTGAAGGCGCGCGGCTTTGATTTGCTCCTCAGCCCATCCGGCGGGCAGCGCGCCTTCGATATGGGCCGGTGCGATCGCATTGACCGTGATTCCCATGCGCGCGGTTTCCTTGGCCAGGCTTTGCGTGAGGCCCAGCACCCCTGCCTTGGCCGCAGCGTAATTGGTTTGCCCGGCGGGTCCGTGCAGAGCACTGAGCGAGGCGATGTTCACGATGCGCCCGAACCGATGGCGCATCATGGCATTCACCGCCGTCTGGCAGCCGAGGAAGACGGAGTTCAGATTGCCTGCGATCACGCTGGTCCACTGGTCGGCGCTCATCGTAGCGAGCAAGGCGTCGTCGTGGAAGCCAGCATTATTCACCAGCACGGCGAGGGGGGCTCCATGTTGCTCGATCTGAGTCAACACTTGGCTCCAGTCCTCGGCAGAAGTGACTTCCAGAGCTACCGCAAAGGCTCTGCCAGGATACTCGGAGATCAGTGCCTCCACGCGGTCGCGCCCACTGCGAGTGCCCATGAAAACCAGGCTCTCGGGCTCCCTCTCCAGGAATATCCGGGCGATGGCGTGCCCCAGAACTCCATTGGCTCCAGTGACGAGAATGCTGCGTGCAGCGGCGGTGGATGACATACAGCCCAGTGAAGCTAGAAACCTCGCGGGCTCAATCTTTACCGGGCTGCCAGTGACTCGACGTAGGCCATCACTGCGGCTGCATCAGCGGGATTGAGATGGGTTTCTTCCACCATCTCCGGCATGATCGTGTGCCATTCCGCAGCCGTGTAGTTCTGAACGGGTTCAGGTGCGTGGCACTTCGCACACTTCGTGACATAAATGATGCGACCGCGCGCCAGTTGCGACGAACCATCCGCCACTGGCGGCGCGATCACATTGATGTCCGTCGTGGCACAACTGCTGAGCAATGACACGACGCTGACAACAAAGAGCCAACCAACTCTTTGCCGATGCTTTCCTTGGATCGCAGCCACGGTCTTTCCCTTCGGCGTGTTTGAGGTGAGAGCGGTGTCCATGACTGCAACCAACGGTCGTTAGAGGTTAGAAATTGAAGCCCATCAGGAGGCGGACCTGCGTCTCAGGCTCGCCGTCCACATCGCTCGCCTGGACCAAGCCTGTCAGCGTGGTGAAGAAATTGGTGTTTCGATAGGAGATGTTGGGGCCCACATAAAACACATGCTCACCGGCTTCTGACCAGTCTTCGAACTCGACTTCGTGAAGGGCTTCAACACCCACGGACACCTTGGGGCTGAGATTGTAAGAGAGGCCGAAGGTGTTTTCCCAGACTCCCACGCGCTCATCGTAGCTTTCGCCTTCCCACTCGGCTTCCACGATGGCGTTATAGACCACCGAGAGGGGACCGAAGTTCTTCTGGAGCAGCAATTTGCCTTCGAGAGCGAACTTTTCCGGCCCGATCAGCACTTCGCCGTAGAGAGCGGAGCCGATCCAGTCGGTGTTGGGATTGGTCAGAGCATACACGGCTTCGAGGCCTGCGGTGCGCCACTCGGCCTTGTCCTCACCGGTATCAGAATCCGTATAGCGCCAGTCCGAGAGGTAGGCGGCGAGCTGGAAATTATCGCTCACGCCATACTCAAGCTCGTAGCGGAACTCGTAGCGATCCTTGTCATCGTAGTGCTTGAAGGTGAACCACGGCTCGAACTCCCAGGCCCCCTTGGGCATCGTGGTGGTTTCGTAGCTGTAGGTGAAGCGACGATCATTGGCTTCACTGGTGCCTGGCAGGGCCAGGACGGCGGCCAGAAGACTGGCGATGGGGAGGATGTGTCGGTTCATAAACGGGAAGGGTGATTCGATGGGGTTGGCAGCCTTTAATGCGACTGCGTCTCAACTGCAATAGCAAGCTCTTGACCACGCGCAAGTCCATTTTTCATCCTTCGCAACTGATCGTCATTTCCCCACGTAGATCGCCCACCATGATCTTCCGTTGCCTCACTGTTGCCGCCTTGTCGGCCGCTACCATCTTTGCTCAATCGGACCCTGAGTGGCCGCAGTGGCGAGGGCCGAAAGGCGATGGCTTCTGGGAACCAAAGCCGCTGCCCAAAGACTTTGCGGAGAGAGAACCGCAGTTGCTCTGGAAGGCGAGCGTCGGAAAAGGCTTTGGCGGTGTCACGGTCCGTGACGGACGCGTGTATTTGATGGATCGCCAGACCTCGCCAGAAGAGCAGGAACGAGTGCTGTGCTTTAGCGCCACCGATGGAAAGGTTCTCTGGCAGCACGCGTGGCCTGTGAAATATGGTGAGATGGGCGGCTACGCGACCGGACCACGAATCTCCGTAACGATAGCTGACGGCAAGGCTTACGCGCTGGGAGCAACGGGGATGGCAGCGTGTTTCGAGGCAGCCACGGGCAAGGTGGTTTGGAAGCTCGATACTGTGAAGGAACTGAAAGCCCGCGTCCCGCAGTGGGGCTTCGCGGCTTCACCTTTCCTGTGGGAAGACACGGTCCTGCTGCATCTGGGAGCGGAGGGCGGCGGCAGTGTTGTGGCTCTGGACAAGGCCACAGGCAGGGAGCGGTGGCGCGGGGGACGCGATCCAGCTGGCTATTGCACGCCGGAAGTCATCGTCCATGAGGGTCAACCGCAACTGATCCAATGGGGACCCGAGCACATGCAGGCGCTCGATCCCGACTCGGGGGCCGAGCTGTGGACTTACCCTTACAAGATCACGTATGGCGTCTCCATTGCCCAGCCCCTTTACCGCGATGGCGTGCTCCTGGTCTCCGGCTACTGGCACGGAGCCAAGGCCTTGCGACTGGGAGCGCAACCTCAGCTCGTGTGGGAAGAAGAGAAAAAGATGTGCGGCCTCATGTCTGCTCCGCTTTTCAAAGACGGCCTAGTTTACATGCTCGACAAAACCGAGGGCCTCACCTGCTTCCAGCTCAGTGATGGCTTGATCCGCTGGCGGGACGGCAATCAACTCACCCCCAAGGACCGCAATCCCCAGCTCAGCCTCGTTTGGCTCGATCAAAGCCAGAACCTGGTCGCCTTGCTGAACGCGGTGGGAGAGCTTGTTTATGCCCGACTCAAGGCTGACGGGGCCGAGGTGCTGGCGCGTCACCAAGTGATCGGCAAGACCTGGGCGCATCCAGCCTTCACCAAAGACAGCCTCTTTGCCCGCTCGGATACCGAATTGACCGCATGGAAGCTGTGGTAGGAGGCCTGGGGTGAAGGGGGAGAAACACATGGTTGCGGTTCCCAGGATCGCCACTAAGCTCCGCGCCCTTTTTCCTCCATCCCCCAAAGCCCATGCCCAGTCCCAAAGACATTCGAAACCTTGCCATCATTGCCCACGTTGACCACGGCAAGACCACCCTCGTCGATGGCCTCCTGAAAGCAGGCGGCACCTACCGTGAAAATCAGGCCACTACGGAGCGCGCCATGGACAGCATGGACCAGGAGAAGGAGCGTGGCATTACCATCAAGGCCAAGAACACGTCCGTTCACTATCAGGGCAAGATTTTCAACATCGTGGACACTCCTGGCCATGCCGACTTCGGCGGCGAATTGGAGCGCGTGATGAAGATGGTGGAAGGCGTGCTTCTCGTCGTAGATGCCTATGAAGGCCCGCAGGCGCAGACGCGCTTCGTGCTCAAGAAGGCGCTCGCCCAGGGCCTTACGCCCGTGATCTTCGTCAACAAGATGGACCGCCCAAACGTCGATCCGGCCAAGGTGCACGATCAAGTGCTCGAACTCTTCCTGGAACTCGATGCTAACGAAGAGCAATTCAATGCCCCGTTCATTTATGGCAGCGCCCGCGCCGGCTGGGTGAGCGATACGCCCGATGGCGAGCAGATGCCTATGTCGCATCTCCTCAAGCGCATCGAAGAATACATCCCCTGCCCGAAGGCTGAAGAAGAAGGCGAGTTCCAGCTCCTCATCTCCAACATCGACTGGGACAACTTCGTGGGTCGTGTGGCCATCGGCAAGATCGGTCGAGGCAGCGTGAAGATGGGCGACCGCCTGTTCCTGCTTGGCAAGGAAGAAGGTGAGACCGCCAAGCCCTTCAAAGTCACCAAGGTTTTCCAATACACAGGTCTCGCCGTCAGCGACAGCACCATCGGCACCGCTGGCGACATCGTAGGCATCACAGGCTTTGATGACGTGGACATCGGCCAGACCATCTCCGGGGCCGCCGATGCCAAGCCCCTGCCCTTCGTCGCCATCGATCCACCCACCATCGAGATGCAGTTCAGCGTCAATGATGGCCCGCTCGGCGGACGCGAAGGCGATCACGTCACCAGCCGTAAAATCCGTGACCGCCTCATGAAGGAAGCCAAGGCCAACGTCGCCCTGCAAGTGCGCGACACCGACCTCGCAGGCATCTTTGGTGTCAGCGCCCGCGGCTCCATGCAGATCGCCGTGCTCGTCGAAACGATGCGTCGCGAAGGCTTTGAAGTCTGCGTCTCCCGCCCCATCGCCATCACCAAGAAAAGCGAAGACGGCACCACACTCGAACCCTACGAGACACTCTGGGTGGAAACTCCGCCCGACTACCTTGGCGGCATCATGAACCGCCTCGTCGCGCGCAAAGCCAAGATCGAAGAGATCAAGCCGCACTCCCACACCACGACTATCGTGGCCACCATCCCCACCCGCGGCATCATCGGCTTTGAGTTCGAACTGATGAACCTCACCAGCGGCCACGGCATCTTCTCCCACCTCTTCAAGGAATACGCCCCGCACTGCGGCGCGATGAGCACCCGCACCACGGGCACCCTTGTCAGTTCCGATTCCGGCGAAGCCACTAGCTATGCCCTGGATACCATCCAGGAGCGCGGCAAGCTCTTCATTGCTCCCGGCGACAACATCTACGAAGGCATGATCGTTGGCGAGAACCCGCGCACAGACGACCTTCCGGTCAACCCCACGCGAGCCAAACAGCTCACCAACTTCCGTTCCGCCGGCAACGACAAGAACGCCATGCTCGCCCCGCCGATCCGCTTCAGCCTGGAGCGCGCCATCGAATACATCGCTGGCGATGAACTCGTGGAAGTCACGCCCAAGAACATCCGCCTCCGCAAGCGCATCCTGGATAGCAACCTGCGCGCCCGCGAAGTGAAGAAGATGAAGGATCTCGCCGAGATGGAGTGATCACAACGACCGCAGCCAGGTCTGGAAGAAGGTCACGCCTGCTTCCAGATCGGCGGTCTTGATCCACTCGTCTTTCGTGTGCGCTTGCGAGATGCTGCCGGGACCGATCGCAATCGCCGGGATGCCTGCCTGCGCTAGGAAGGCCGCATCGCAAAACCATGGCGCGCCATCCAGCGTGGCACCGCACGCCACCAGCTTCTGCACCAGCGCATGGTCACCCGGTGTGTTGAGTGGTGGCGCATCGGAGAAGACTGTCACCTTGGCCTCCGCATCGTGATGGCGGACAAAGTCCGTCAGTAGCGCCAGCGCCCCGCCTTGCTCGTGGAGATGCGGCGTCGTCCGAATATCCACGCGCAGCGTGCAGCGATCCGGCACAATGTTGCTGCGCGTGCCGCCGTTGATCATGCCCAGGTTGATCGTGCTCGAGTTTAGCAAGTCATCGACACCGCCGACTTCGACCAGCAGCTCACGAAATTCGGTGTCCAGCGCCCCGATCAGCGCCGCCATCTTCGTGATGGCATTCACCCCCAGTTCCGGCACCGCACCGTGGGCTGACACACCTGTCGTTGTCACATCGGCCCAAAGGCAACCCTTGTGCTTGTGCACCGTTTTGAGGCTCGTCGGCTCGCCGATCAGCGCCAGCGCATAACCTGGATGCCGCTGCGCAAAATGACGCGATCCCAACTGGCTCGATTCCTCCGACATGAAGCCCGCGAAGTGAACCTCCACCGGCAGCCGCGCCACCTCATCGCCCATCTCGTGCAGTGCCCAGAGCATCGAGGCCATCGGTCCTTTCGTGTCACTCGAACCCCGACCCCACAGTTTCCCGTCACGCACCTCGCCGCCGAACGGATCAATCGTCATCCCACCCACGCCAACCGTGTCCGTGTGAGGCGCGAAGAGCACCTTCGGCTTGCCTTCCCGATCCGTGGGAAAGCGCCCGATCACATTTGGCCGCCCCGGCTCCACCTCCTCCAGCAACGCATCAGCCCCGCACGCCTCCAGAAAGCCCGCCACAAACTCCGCGCACCGCGCCTCGCCTGTTTGCGTGGTCCCCGGATCACCATCCGGGTTCACACTCGGGATGCGGACCAGCTTGCTACAGAGATCGATGACGTTCGCGGGCATGACGCGATGGTAGCCACGCCCGTGCCAGGGGAAACCGGGAAGTTGCAAACCCAGGGCATGTGGCCCCGATCAAGCCTTCGTGTAAAGCGTGAGCAGACAATTCATCATTGAGCGCGGTCTTTGATGGTGTGTGAAATTCCAGTCTGCTCATCTGACGCATGATCCCCATGTTGGTCCAGGCACCCATGGACAAAAGAGCAGCCTGCGGGGAACCCGACCCACTCCCAACTTGCAAGGCGTGCGCCGCTGTGTAACCCGCGCGCTGCATGAAAGCACTCACACTCGTCGCACCGTCCACGTTTGAATTTGGTGAAGCCTCAGCTCCGCAGCCGGGCAAAGGAGAGGTGCTCGTGGATGTGCGCGCGTGCGGCATCTGTGGCAGCGATTTGCACGGCATGGATGGTCGCAGCGGCCGCCGCATTCCGCCGATCATCATGGGCCACGAGGCCGCCGGCGAAATCATCGCGCTGGGCGACGGCGTGACGGGCTGGAACGTGGGCGAGCGCGTCACCTTCGACAGCACCGAATACTGCGGCGAGTGCGAGAAGTGCAAGACCGGCTACATCAATCTCTGCACCAACCGCAAGGTGCTCGGCGTGTCGTGCAACGACTTCCGCCGCCACGGCTGCTTCGCGGAGAAGGTCGTGCTGCCGACGCGCATCCTGTATCGCATCCCCGACTCGCTGCCGTATGAGAAGGCCGCGTTCGCCGAGCCGGTGTCCATCGCCTTGCACGCCGTGAATCTGGCCGAGGGCGTGGAGATCGGCGAAGCCTTCGCGCCGATCCCGCAGATCCCGCCGCCGCGTGGCAGCGCTGTGGTCGTGGGCGCGGGCTTGATCGGTTTGCTCGTGATTCAGGCGCTCAAGGCGCGTGGCTGGGAGCGTGTTGTAGCCGTGGATCTCGATGACTCGCGACTCGCGCTGGCGAAAACACTCGGTGCCGAGGAATCCTTCAACGCGACGACTGAAGGCCTTGCTCAAACATTGCGCGCTTACTTCGGCGGCGATGGCGCAGATGCCAGCTTCGAAGTCGTCGGTGCGGGACAGCCCATCGACCTAGCGATCCGCAGTGTGCGCAAGGGCGGCCAAGTGGTGCTCGTGGGCAATCTGCAACCGAACACGCCGTTCCCCTTGCAGGAAGTCGTGACCCGCCAGCTCACGCTGAAAGGCTCGTGCTCCTGCGCCGGCGAGTATCCTGAAGCGATTCGCCGCATCGAAGACGGCAGCATCCAGGTCAGCCCGTTGCTCAGCATCGTCGCTCCGCTGGAGGAAGGCGCGCAGTGGTTCCACAAGGCCACGCAGCCCGGCAATGGTTTGCTCAAGGTGGTGCTCAAGCCGTAATCAACGGCGCGCGTGGAAAGCTTTGCTCGAAACGATAGCCGCTTACTGCTGGGCAGGCGGCGTCGTTGCGTCAGGAGTCGTGCTCGTTGTCGGTGAATCTTCAGGGATCGCGCCCTGAAGTTTGAGCTGATCACGAAGACCACGCTGCCAGCCGAAGACATCGTTACCGAAGTCCTGGCCGACGATGGTGGTGAGCAACTCTTTGGCACGTTGCGCCAGCGGATGATTGGGCGTGGCGATCACTTCGATAAGCACCGGCCAGCCCACCTGCGGCGGACGATTGAGCATGTCATTGAAGAAGGTCTCCTGCGCTTCGGGCGGCGTGAGTGGGTTCTTCAGGAAGCCGACGATGGCAGGCAGCTTTTCGTCACCGGTCAGGTTGTTGATGTGCGGTGCGGCTGCGATCTTCTCGTAGCTGTTAAAGCTCGGGAACAGCAGCAAGAGCTTGTCACGAGCGCCTTCCACCGTGGGATTCTGGGCGAGGAGCATGCCCACTTTCTGATCGGCAGCCTCACGAGCGCGCTGCTCGGCGGAGAGCTGTGTGGGCGGCTGGGCCACCATGGGCTGATCAGGAGCGGGCGGGCTGGGCGGCTGATCGGGGGCCGGGGGAGTGCTCGGCGGCAGTGATTGAGTTCCCTTGGACGGACTGGGTGGTGCCGTTACGACCGGCGTTGGAGCGGGCAAAGGCTTGGCGGTGACGGGCTTGGAGTCACCCAACCAGAAGAATCCCACCATGGCCATGATGGCAGCGGCCACGACGAAGCCGATGAGGAGCAGCGGATTGAAGAGGCGGTTTTGCATGACGGCTCAGACAGTCACCGAGGCGGAACTGTTGGCAAGCATTTGCATGAGCCCTGAAGAAATTGCCATGAACCCTCAGCAACCATGCGTTTTGTGCAGCCATGATCGCTCGACCTCTTCTGGCCATCGCGCTGGCCGCCACGCCTCTCCTCAGTGTCTCCGAGGAAATCCTGGGCCAGGGCGAGTTTCGTTATCGCGTCGTCCCGCACTGGGGTGAGGCAGCCCTCGCAAAGCTCAGCATCGGCAACGGTCATGCCATGGCCGTCGATGGCGCGGGGCGGATCATCTTCCTCACCGATGATGCCAACAACAACGTCGTCATCCTCAGCGCTGAGGGCGAACTCCTCGAAAGCTGGACCGCGCGAATGCCCGGAGCGCATGGCCTTACCCTGACCGTGGAGCAAGGCCAGGAGCTGTTGTTCATCACCAGCACCGCTCTCCACGAAGTGCGCAAGCTCACGCTCAAAGGCGAAGAGCGGCTGCACGTTCTCTGGCCTGAGGCATCGAAGCTCTACACCAAGGCGGATGAATACAAGCCCTCCAAGGTGCTGCTCGGTGATCGCGGCGAGTTCATCGTCTTCGATGGCTACGGCAAGGATTACGTCCATCACTTCGATGCGAGCGGGAAGCTGCTCAAGTCGTGGGGAGGCAATCTCGGCGAAGGCGAGAATCAGCTCGCGCACTTCGGTCCGCACGGTGGCGCGGTGGATCGTCGCAACCCGGCGAAGCCCGTCATGCTCGTGTGCATGAGTGACAAGCAGGAGGTGAAGCGCTTCACCTTGGACGGGCAGTTCATCGACAAGTTCGCCATGCCCGGCGGCAATCCTCGCGATGCGGTCATCTGGAACGAGTTCCTCTTCATCCCGCATCTCGGCGACCAGTGGCCCACGGACAAGAACGCCCCCGGATTCATCTCCGTGCTCAATGCGAACAATCAGGTGATCTCCAACATCGGAGGCACTGCGCCCGAGTTTGAAGCCAACGGCTCGCTCAAGCCCATGCAAGCCACCCGCCCCAGCGCCTTCATCCATCCCCACGGCATGGCCGTTGATGCCGAGGGGAATATTTACGTCGCCCAGTTCGCCTCAAAGTCCGCTCCCGTGCTGAAGCTGGAGCGGGTGCGGTGATGCATGGCTTGTGGACAAGAGACTGCTTCAGAACTGATCTGTCAGCGTCTGGAGTCGCTTCACGGCTTTGGGGTTCTGCTTCACAAGCGGATTCGTGGCCATTTGTTCCTTGATCCGCAGAAAACGAACCGCATTGCCAGCAAAGAAGTCTCTGGCGATGGAGCGAAGACCCGGCCACTGGTAAGTGCGAAGGAAGCCCTCGACATAGGCTGCGGGGCTCTCACCGACGGGCATGAACCAGTCACTTCCATACATCATTTTTTTGCTTAGATTATACCGAGGGCCAGAGGCAGGATACACCTGGGCGGCCCGACAACTGCTGGTGCTGAAATTGCATAGGTCATCGACGACTACTGCGAAGCGCGACGCAAGACCGGGGTCGGCCAGTTGTTCGTGGATGCCCAGTTCGCAATATACATTGGGGTAAGCGGCACAAAGCTGGGCAACCCGCACCCCCCAATCCGGATAGCAGCGTGTGCTGCCGGGTTTGTCTTTTCCACCTGTGTCCCAACCAGCTGGAAGTTCGCACCAGAAACCAAAGTTCCCCGCGTGCCCCAGGCAAAGTCGCAGCTTTGGGTGGCGCTCGAGAACAGTCTTCCAGAACCTTGGATGAGCGAAACGCTGGGACATGGATTCCACGCGCATCTCACCAGTGTTGCAGTGAGTAAACAGCGGAACGTCGTATTCAACACAGTAGCGATAGAGCATGTCGTTGAGAGCATCGAGTTTCCCTCCATTCCAATCCGCATGCTCATAGCGGGCCTTCCATTGCTTGATCTTGTCGGAGTTGAAGTAGGCCGTCCACTTGAGGGTGCCGGAGCGAATGAAAGGATTTGGATCATCCAGTTCGTCATCTTCGGGTGTGCCTGCGTTGCCGGTAGGCCGGTAACCCATCGGAGGATAAAACTTCACTCCCCAAGCGCCGCGCTTCAGCGCTTCGTGCAGGGCTTGGGTCAAGAAGAACGGCGTCTTGACGTTGAGGTCCATGACCTTGTCCCATCCGCTTTCGGGAAATTCCTCGAACGGTG
>CAUJJC010000080.1 GCA_963204975.1 Verrucomicrobiota bacterium
CGGCACCAGCTACGCCGTCGGTGCCATCCTCGCCACTCTGGAAGTCAGCGATGACGATGCCCGCACCCTCGGCGTCACCGCGCCAGCACCCGAACCCGCACGCTCCAGCTCAGGCAAGCGCGCCTCAGCCGCCAAGAAGGACGTCGTTCACTTCGCGGTGAACGAGAACGAAACGATCTACCAGAAGCAGCCCACCGTGGAGCCCGTCGTCGGCGGTCTGCCCGTGCCCGCCGGAGCGGCTGGAGCCAGCTACATTTCGCCGCGCATGAGAGCGCGCATGACCGAGCTAGGCCTCAATGCCGCCGACCTCGCTGGCGTCGCAGGCACGGGCGCTGGTGGTCGCGTCACCGTCGAGGACTTCGAGCAATTCCTCCGCACGCTGGAGCAGCATCGCATGACGCCCGCCTCGCCGATGCGCATGGCCGTGGCCGATGCCATGCGCCGCAGTTGCACCCGGCCCCTCGCCACCGTCGGTTCCCCCGTGATGCTGGACGCCATGCTGGCGCACCGCAAGAAAGCCAATCCCAAGCCCGGCCCCGCGCTCTACGCCATCCGCGCCCTCGCCATGGCACTCGCTGAGAACACAGCCGTCGCCGGTCGCCTCGTGGGCAACCGCATCGTGCATCCCATGGCGATCGATATCGGATTCGCGGTCGAAGTGGACGATGGCGTCATGGTCCCCACGATCCGCGATGCTGATCAACGCAAGCTCAGCGAGATGGTGGTCGCCTACAACGATCTCGTCGATCTCGCCCGCAATCGTCGTCTCCCCCGCGAAGCCTCCAAGCCCGGCATCGCCACCGTGACCAACTTCGGCACCTTCGGCATCGCCTGGGCCACGCCCATTCCCCTGCCCGAGCAAAACTTGGTCATGGGCCTTGGCGCAGGTCGCAAGGAGCCCGTCTGGAGCGAAGAAGTGAACCAGTTCATCCCTGTGACCATGGCCGAACTGACCCTCAGCTTCGACCATCGCATCCTCGATGGCGGCGGTGCAGGCCGCCTGCTGCAACGCGTCGCCCAGTTGCTCCAGACACCTGAGAAGCTCTAAGCCCTCAGGCATAACAATGCCCGCGTCGGCATCGGCTCACGAAAAGCTGATTTTTCAACTTTTGTCTCGACTCCGATCTTAAAAGCTGAAAAAACAGCTTTTAATGAAGGACCCACTGCCAAACCTCAGCCGACGCGAGCGAGAGATCATGGACATCGTGTTTGCGGCACGAGAAGCCACCGTCGCTGACATCGAAGCGCGCATGGCCAATCCGCCGACTCGACCAGCACTACGCTCGCTCGTCACCATCCTGGAGAACAAGGGCCACCTCACGCACACCAAGCGTGGTCGTGAGTTCGTCTATCAGCCCGCGCACAAGCCCGAGAGCGTGGGGCGCTCGGCGCTGGGCAGGGTGCTCAAAACCTTTTTCGACGGCTCCGTGACTCAAGCGCTCGCCTCCTTCCTCAGCGACCCCAAGGCACGCATCAGCCAATCGGAACTCGATGATCTCGCCGTCTTCGTCGCCAAGGCCAAAGCCACTCAACCCAAACGCAAGACCACGCCATGAACGCCCTTCACCTGCCTTCAGCCCTTGCCTGGCTTGGCGACGCGACACTCCAGGCGACCATCCTCCTCGCATTCGCATGGCTCAGTTCGCTTAGCGTCTGGAAGCTGTCCGCTGCGAAGCGCCACACCATCTTGGTGCTCGCTCTATGCAGTGTGCCGCTGCTCATGGTCAGCGCTCTTCGATCTCCCCGATGGAGTTGGTCATCATCGAGCACAGGACCATCACTCTCGACTTGGCAAACACGCGTGACGCTCGCCACATCTGATTCGTCACCCCAGCCATCTGCACCTGCGGCGATCACCACATCGACGATACCCACACGGCATGCCGAATGGAGTATGATGATGCTCATCTGGCTCAGCGGCATGGCATTGACCCTGGGCAAGCTGGGCGTCTCCATGCTTCGCCTGAACTCGCTTCGTCGTCGCAGCACGAGCTGTAGTAACGAAAGAACCAGACGTCTGATGGTTCACCATCCATCGGTGGAAGTGCTGATCAGCAGCGACGCCATCATGCCCATGACCTGGGGCGTGCTCCGCCCCGTGATCGTGCTGCCACAATCGTTTGCTGCCTGGAGCGACGAACGCCTGCGCCTGGTGATCGAGCATGAACTCGCTCACATCGAACGCCGGGATGCGCTCGCCCATCTGGCGTGCTCGCTAGCGGCGTGCTGCCTGTGGTTTCATCCCTTGGTGTGGATTACCCAGCGTCGTCTGGCACAGCTCCGAGAGTCCGCCTGCGACGATCATGTGCTCCAGCACTCAGAGCAGTTGCCAGCCGACTACGCCGACGAACTGATCCAGACCATCACTGCCCTCCGCAATGAAGGCCACGCGCTGGCACTCGCACCAGCTCTGGCCATTGGCATGGCGTCCATGGCCGCACGCGAGCTGAAGGCGCGGCTGGCAGCGATCCTGGATTCCAACCATGACCGCAGCACGCTGTCGGTTCGTGGTCGTTGGTGGAGTGCACTGGGATGCACAACGCTCACGTTGTTGCTCTCCAGCCTGAGCGCGTGTCGGGAGGCACCGAAGGCGGCTCCCAGCGGACACCGAGTCGCCGCAGATGATTCACGGATCTACTTCTTGTCGGACAGCCAGTTCCATCGGTTGATCGGTGCAGCGCCAACAGCGCCTGCTCCTGCCGATCCCTTTGCGCCCAAAAGCCAAACCCCTTCAGCTCCGTCCAAACCATCCGACCTAGTGCAGCTCGCGATGCGCATTCGCACTCGACTCCTGGATGAAGGCATCACGTTTCAGCCCAATCCAAGTGGCGAGGCTCTCGTCATGTCGGATGAACGCGCGATGAAAGTGTGGGCGGATGAAACGAACCACACCAAGATCACCACGCTGATCAATCGTGGTGGTCCCACAACCAAACAGGTGCGGATGAGTATGTTTGCATTCGAAGTGCCTGTCACTCCTGAGCACCTCAAACACTTCGTCGAGGAGTCCTCCAGCCCACGCCTCGAAATGCGTGGCGTGCTGACCGAAGATCAAGGCAAGGCGCTGCTGCTCAAGTTGCGCGAAGACAAGGACATCAAGCTCATGGCCACGCCGACGACGACAGCAAAGAGCGGCGAGCGTTCCTCTATTGAGGTGGTGCGTGAGTTCCTCTATCCGACAGAGTTCGATCCCCCCAATGTCCCTGAGCCAGACAAGATCACTGGCAAAGCAGCACCAGTGACGCCCGCCACGCCCACTGCCTTCGAGATGCGCCCGGTGGGGCTGCGCATGGAAACCGAGGCGATGGTCGGTCACGATGGAAGCATTGATCTACAACTCGCACCCGAGCTAACCTCCTTCGAAGGCTTCATCAACTACGGCTCGCCGATCAAAGAGAGAAGCGAGGGCAACGTCGGCTCTCCAGTGGAACTGACGCTGACCGAGAACCGCATTCCTCAACCTGTCTTCTCCACCAGCAAGATTAGAACCAACGTCACCATCGCCGACGGCTCTTATGTCATTCTCGGGGGATCTGCGAATGAGCCCGCCATCACTCTCGACCCGATCACCAAGACCGCCCAAAACCAGAACGACGTGGACCTCAAGAAGCTGCCCACCTGGGGTAACTCAAAGGTCGCCATCTTCTTCCTGATCCAGGCGAGCATCGTGAAGAATGATTCAAAGTGAGCGGACGCGCATCCGCGAACTCTACTTCACAAACTTCACGTCCACTTTCGGCAGCAGGGCTTTCACCTTGGCCTGCACTTCCTCAGGATAGCCTTTGCCGTAGAGGATGAGCGTGAGGGACTTGAGGTGAGCGAAGGCTTGCAGGGACTGGTGACGGCTGTCCGACAAATCAAGGTTTGAGAGGGAGAGTTCACGGACTTGGTTCACAGCCGCGAGGGCGGTGAGATCGGCTTCGGTGAAGGCTTTGGCATCGAGGGAGAGCTTGCGCAGCGTCGGGATGGCTTTGACGGTGGCGATGGCTTCTGCGGCGGGACTGCACACGCCATACTCGAGTGCCACGAATTCCATCGGCAGCTCACGCAGGTGCTTCATGAGGCTTGCGGTAGCTTTGGCACAACTAATCTCGATGCCTGTGAGATGCTTGAGCTTCTTGAAGTGCTCCGCACCGGCATCGGTGAGTTGTTTGGAGTGCCAGAGCTTGATGAACTCGAGATTCGGGAACTTTTCACACACATGGCCGAGACCTTCGGCATCCAAGCCGTTGCTGTGGAAGTTGATGCGCCTCAGTTTGGTCCAGCCATCGAACTTCGCGAAGAAGTGGCCGGGATACGCGGCTCCTCGTGGCGTGAACGACTCTAGGTTCTTCAGGCCCGCGAGCTTTTCCCAGCCGGCATCGGTGGCCTTGCCGAAGTAGGCCAGTTCGAGGTTGGTGAGATCCGGACACTCGGTGAGTTGCTGGAGTTGGGCTAGGCTGGCATCACCCAATCTGCCAAAGCCGCTCACGCTGAGGCTCTTCAACTTCTTGAGCTTGAGCAGCGGAGCCACCCAGTCGTCCTGGATGCCCGAAGCCTCCAGCTTCACCGACTCCAGCGAAGCGATGTGACTGAGGTGCTCGATGAACGCGGCGTTGTAGGGATCGGCGTTCTCCTTGCGATGATCGTGTGCTTTGCCTCCCAAGATGTTGGTGCTGACCTGGGTGAGCGTGTCAAAGATCGCCATGTCGCCGCCAGCCGCTTTCTTGAGGGCATCGGGCGTGGTGTTGATCTTCGTGAAAGCGCCCGGTGCGCTCTCGATGGTGCGGATGACGGCCTCGACATGCGGATGTTGCTCTGCGGCAGCCAAGATCTCGCCGGAGTGGTCGCTGAGCGCTTGTTTCAGCGCGGCATCCGTCGTGGCAGAGATGACGCTGTCGAGATCAGCACGCGAGGTGACCTTTGAGAGATCGGGCGCGGCAGCATGGAGAGCTGTGAGCGAGGCGAGAAGCAGGGGTATGAGAAAAGCGGCGCGGATCATGTGCTGAGTTCTTGGTTCATCGTTCTTTGTTCTTGGCTCCTCTTCTCGGCATCTCGGCGACTGTCAGGTGAACCAAGAACTAGAAACAAAGAACCACGAACAGTAGGCATCAATACTTCGGAAAGATGTCGGGGCTCGGGAAACGCTCTTCGAGGTCGCCTTGGAGGTATTCTTCGCGGGGAACCTGGACTTGGGGCCAGTTCGTGGGGCGGACGCGGACGACGCGGCCGGGGCGGATGCCTTCGATGATGAGGTCGGTCTCGAATTTGATCTGGATGCCGCTGCTTCCGAGCGGGGCGCTGCCGGGTGCCTTGGCGGCGTCGAGAAGGGTGCCGCGTGAGGCCATGTGCGCGGGGCCGTAGGCTCCGTGGGTGTGCTTCAGGGTGTTCTCGACGGCGTTCATCATGGCGGGAGCGCCTTTTTTGAAATCGGCGTAGAGGGAGTCGTCCATGCCGCCAAACAAGGTCGCGGTGATGGTGGCGCGGCCGAACTTGCCATACTCGACGGCATCGATCCATGCGGCCATCCAGCGGCTGCGGATGAAGGCTTTGTGCGTTTCGGTCTGGTTCTTGGCGGCGCGTTGCATGGAGGCGTCGTCGAGCCAGATATCGGAGATGTGAAAGCGGGTGAAGATGCCGTCGGGCGTGGGTTTCCAGGTGACACCGAGGAGCACGGCCTGGCCACCGAGCGATTTTTTGCCCTCAGCGGGCCAGGCACCTTCGGCGATGAGTTCCTCGATGCTGAGTTGTTCGCGACCGCGCCAGAGGCGGGTGGCAGCATCGAAGGTCATCTTTTCCTCGGGCGCTTTGGCATCGCCGCCTTGTTTCGGCTCGCGCGTGGCGATGAGGATGCCTTCGTTGTTTTTGATCTCCAGTTCCTTCAGTTTCCAGACGAGTCCCTCGCGCTGGCAGTGGCTGGGCTCGTCTTCGAGCAGCATGACATGGTTCTCAGCGGGCGCGATGCCGGTGCCGCGATTGTGGTTTGCGTCCTTGCTCTTGTTATCGACCGGCAAGACCGGCACGGCGGACGTTTTTGGGTCCGGTGGAAGGAAAGCGCGGACGTGCAGCACGGTGCCGAGCGGGATGTCCCGCAAATCCGCCGGTGCGCCGTGATAACGCACGGTGGCATAGGGCAGCAAGGCGAAGGGATGCGGGTCGTTGCGGAAAAACATGCCCGATCCCTTCACGCGGATGCTGCCACGACGGTTCGCATGATCGACGAAAACGAGCTCGCCACGATACGAGTGCGCTTTTTCCAACGGCGGGAACTTCCCGGCTTCTGGGCGGAAGGGTTCGGCTGCTGCGTGGGTGAAAGCGGATGAGATGAGGCAACATGCCAGCAACAAGCGGACGCGGGGCATTGGAGTGCTGGAGTGGTGGAGTGATGCGTGGGACATGATCGACAGAAGAATGGGGACAGGAGAATCGAGTATCTCAATAGGTAGGGAAAATCGCGGGAGTGGGGAAGCGCTCGTCGATGCTGGAGGCGCCGTTGCCGAGATACTCTTCGCGCGGCAGGTGGACATCCGGCCAGCT
>CAUJJC010000081.1 GCA_963204975.1 Verrucomicrobiota bacterium
GGGCCATTGGCTGCGCAGGCGCGAGCAGGTAGGTTCGTCCTGTGCTACGCGAAGCAGTGCGTGCGGACATGGCGCGTCAGTGTTGAGCGTTGCAGCTCTTGCGGCCCCGAGGACGGTAGGTAGCTACCTTGCGCGGCTCAATGCGATGACGCTGAAGGAAGTCCTCCAGGTCTGCGCGAAGGAAGCGAACATAGCCGGGACGCTCAATGCAGGCGATGGCACCGGCGGCGCGCCAGTCGTCCAACGTGCGATTTGCGATGCCGAGGTAAGCAGCGGCTGCGGCTTTGGTAAGGAGCGGGGATGAGGGCGGATGCGGTGTTTTGCGGTGCATGGCGAGAGCCTGCACCACCCTCTTGTTTGCAAGCCTCAAAGCCAATCAGATAAAAGCATTACGAGATCAGCTTTACAATCAGCACGTCGCTGAAACTGATCAGTGAGGTCGTGAGTGCTGATCAATTCCAGACCAGTCTCCAAACGATATTTTCATTTTCTGAAGCGTCCAGTTCGTCTTCGGTTCGCTTAGCGGCACACCTTATTTGCCAATCTTGCGTCGTGCCTTTTTCGCGCCTCCTCTGCGATTTTTCAGGGTGAGGTTTTGACGATCCCGCACCGTGAACTGGTGGAACTCGTGCACCAGAGAGTCGGCCATGTGACCTTCGATATATCCTTGCTCTGTGATGCCCCAGTTTTCACGGTTATGGATGCGTTCTTTGAGAAACTTCATCCAAAGCCGTTCACGATCCTTGTCCCACCGCTTACCGCGCAGGACGATCAACGGCACCTTATCCAGGGGCATCACTTGCCTGCCGTCTTCAAACTGTAAGGAGTGCTTGAACTCATGAGATGCCGCTATAGCCGCAGTCGCCTCGGCGTGTGCATTGTCATTTGCCCCCGCATAGGCAGTGATGGCGGCGTATCGTGCAAGGTTCACGCTGATGCTGTCTCGCAGACTGAAATCGCAGATATGAAGCAGCCTGAGCGCACGAGAAACATTCGACACGAGAGCATCATCGTCGGCACAGAGATCGTGCGCATCCACTGCCTGCCCTGGGGGCGTGGACAATGCTACGAGCCTCGCCAACTGCCATGATTCGGGGTGCAAGTCGAGCTTTTGCAACTCGCCTAGTGATGCAGCCTTTTCGGAATCTGCGAGTTTGTCGGTCCGCACGCGGTTGGCATTCCCATGAATACTGCCTTCAGCGGCCTTGAGATCAGAGACTTTGGAGTTTGTCTTCTTTTTCTGATTCATCGTTTTTCTGCGGGTGGATTCATATCAAGTGGAACGTATGCTCTTCATTCGAGAGGTTGCAGCATAAGAGGCGTGTCATCCGCAGTATCCTCGGGGGCCATCATATCTCCAAGGATCTCCATTCGTGCCTGAATCTGGGCATCAGGGTTTCTTTGGCTTTGCAGCTCCTTCACTCGATCTCGAACCATCTGCTCTAGCACGCGCGGAAAGTGAACGGTGATGCCTGATTTTGAAAGGCGTCTCCACATCTGCGGGCGATTTTCCTTCCAATAGGTTCGCAGCTCTTTCATGAGTGGACTGATGCCGGGCCAGTCTTTCGCTATCTGGAGCGATCTGGCTTTCAACTCTGCGGTGGCCTCTATTGTCATCTGTAGCAGTATTCGCGTTGGCGTTCCTGTTGGCAAGCAGGCCGTGGCTTTTCACTGCTGGGGTAGTTTTGTGCCTAACGTGCAACCTATTTGCTATGCATCGGGAGGCGCGATCCTCACGGAAAGCGTTGCCATCAATTCGGAGCCACATTCAAGCCTTCCGCTTCGGCCAATCCGAGCTGTCGATTATCGAAGGACAGGAATGTAGTCGCCCGCAATTCAAGAGCCGTTGCAACATGCAAAATATCCAATGCACCGAAGGCTGAACTGGTCGTGTGAAACTGACTCAATCGTGTCGCGTGAGGGAATAACCGATGGTCATCGACTCGCCTTCGCACGAGAAGTCCCTCAAGTCGAAGGCGATAGATGAAGTCCATCGCTCGGGTGACTTCGGACAAGCGAATGCTGCCCGCCACACTCTTGCCTCGAATGGTGTTCTCCGCCTCAAACAGAGTCAATCGAGAAGCGCAGAACACTGGCGTTCCCTCGCTTCTCCACCAGTTCCATGCGTCGCTTCGGTGATGATCAGCGACGACCGCAAGGGCGACGAGAAAGCTGGTGTCGGCGTATATCATGCCTCGCCTCGACGTTGCTTGATGAGGAAAGCTACGGCACCCGTGTCTTTCCGCTTCCGCTCGCTCGGCTTCGGCCCAAACTCAGCAAAGAGGCGATCAAACGCAGCTTTGCGCTGTGCCGACGTGCGCAACTTCTTGCAGGCCGAGTCTGGTATCTCGTCGGCACTGGCGAACTTAGTGCGGACATGGCTACTATTCTTCGCGGTGGGCTTGGTGATTGTCTTCATGACGTGAGGTTACCCTGATCTGCTGACATTCGCAAGCATCCGCGCATCACGACACTTTACGCTTCTTTGGAGCCGGAAACGCCAGCACCTTGCCCGTGATACGTTCGGGCGTGATCTTCCAGTAGTCTGCGACTACCTCGGGGCGCACGAGGTTCTGGTAGTGCGTGCGCACGACTTGAGGACTATTCCCCATTTTCTCGGCGACTTGGGCGGCGTTCTTGATCTGAGCGAGGCGGTAGCTGCCGTAGCTATGGCGGAGCAGATTTTCGTCCCAGGTGATTTTGGCGGTTTTGGCTGCCTGGGTGAGGTCGTCACGATAAGCGGAGGCGGAAATGCC
>CAUJJC010000082.1 GCA_963204975.1 Verrucomicrobiota bacterium
CAAAGGCAGCGACACCGCAGAGCGCTTGGGTCCGCGACGCATCACGGCGAGTGGTGTGGTGACGGCGAAACAAGTGCTCACCGCCGCATGCTGGATGCTCGCCATCGCCACTGCACTGAGCGTGCCGCTGATCCTGGCACGCGGCTGGCCCATCCTCGCCATCGGCATTCCCTCGCTCTACTTTTGCTACGGCTACACCGGAGGTCCCGCGCCGCTGGCGTATCGCGGACTGGGCGAGCTGTTTGTCATCTTGTTCTTTGGCCTCGTCGCCGTCACAGGCTCGGCGTTTGTGCAGAGTGGTCAATGGCACTTCGAGGCCTTGATCGCGGGCGTGCAAATCGGTTGCCTCAGCACCGTGCTCATCGCGATCAACAACCTCCGCGATGTGGCGGAGGACACGAAAAGCGGCAAGAAGACGCTGGCTGTGCGTTTCGGCAGGACTTTTGCGAAGTGGGAGATCACGGGACTCATCGTGGTGGCGCTGGGGCTCAATGCTTACTGGTGGAGTCTGGGAGCGACTGACATCTGGTGGCGACATCCAGTGCTGTTAGTGATTGGTGCTTGGATTGTGGTGCAGGTCTGGTTGCAGCGCTCCGATCATTCCTGGAACAAACTGTTGGCGATCTCGGGTCTTTACCTGCTTGGCTCTGCGGTTGTGCTGGCCGCTGTGATTGATCGGCTCGTGGTCAAGCATTGACGCGACATCCAAGACTCATGCGTGCTCTTGGATCTGGCACATCGTTTGGCTGCCTACGATTGAAAATTGAAAAGTGGAAATTTGAGATTGGAAAGATGGGCTGGGGCAGAGGAGCCGTTTCCAATTTCAAGTTTCCACTTTTCACTTTCCAATGCAGCTCATCCCTGCGCTCCTCATTTCCGCAACGCCAGCACCTGCCCAGAATCGTAACCGCCTGTCTCCGCGTGTCCTCCATTTACATCCATCGCTACACCTTGCGCAGCGGCGCGGCGCTGAACTCCGCCTCCGTGCGTCGTGAGTTCCCTGGCGCGCTGATCTGTGTGGAGGGAGGATTCGCTGCCGTGCATCCGTGGCCGGAGTTTGGAGATGCTTCGCTAGATGTGCAATTGCAGACCTTGCGCGACGGCGGCACCACGCCCTTGCTCGAGCGCGCGCTTCACTGCGCCGATCTGGATCGCGAGGCACGGGCGCAGGGTGTGAGTTTGTTCGAGGGCCTGGAGGTGCCGCGCAGCCACTACTCATGGAGCCAGTCGCTACCGACTGAGCTGCAACTGCGCTACCTCCAGTCGCAGGGATTCACCGCGATCAAGGTGAAGGGCTTTGCGAACTATGGCGAGACCCGTCGCTTCCTCGAGTGTGTGGCCAAGGCGATGCCAGAGCTGAAACTGCGCGTGGATTTCAATGGCTGCCTGGACGCGCCGACGTTCGGCAAGTTCATCGAGTTCCTGCCGCTGCGGGTGTATCGCCAGCTCGATCTCATCGAGGACCCGGTGCCCTACGATGCCGCGATGTGGCAGGGCTTTCGCGACAAGTGGGGAGTGCGGCTCGCGCTCGACAAGGGCTGGCGCAATGGCACGACGGGCTTCGATGCGGTGGTGGTGAAGCCTGCTCGACGCGACTGGCGCGTGGTTGCAGAAGTGCATCCGCAATCGCCGCTCATGCTCACCTCGGCAATGGACCATGCGATTGGCCAGGCCTACGCGGCCTACGAGGCAGCGCTCGCATGGCGCGATCACGCTGGGCTGGTGGAGCAGTGCGGGCTGGTCACGCACCATCTCTTTGACGGCGATCCCTTCTTCGAGCGTTTGTCTGTGATCGACGGTGTGCTGCAAGTCGATCGCTCGGGCACTGGGCTAGGTTTTGATGACTTACTGAATTCACTCGAATGGGAAGTGCTGAGCTAACCTCCACCGCCTTCTGGCACAGCGACGACTCGCACGGGTTGAGTGCGGGAGCGCCGCTGGGCATTGCCCCGCGCGGGCATTTGCTGGTGCAAACCTCAGGCACCGAAGGCGTGCCGAAGTGGTGTGCGATCTGCAAGCAGGCCTTCCTCGCCAATGCTGAAGCCGTGAACAAGCATTTGGAAGCAAGTGCGGAGGACCGCTGGCTGCTGGCGCTGCCGGTGCATCATGTGGGAGGTTTCGCCATCCATGCGCGCGCTTGGTTGACCGGAGCGGCGGTGGTGCCGTTCGAGGGTCGATGGGACGCCGAGCGATTCGCGGTGGTGTGTCGCGATGATCGAATCACGCTCACCTCGCTGGTGCCCACGCAGGTCTTTGATCTGGTGCAGCAGCAGCTCCGCGCTCCGGCCTCGCTCCGCGCCATCGTGGTGGGCGGTGGTGCGCTGGCGAAGGAACTCGGCGACCGCGCTCGTGCTCTCGGCTGGCCGGTGCTGCAATCGTTTGGCATGACGGAAACGAGTTCGCAGATCGCGACGGAGCCGCTCTCGCACCTCGCTTCCGGCTTTGATCCGCAGATGCTGGAGGTGCTGCCGCACTGGGGTCTGCAAACTGATGCCGATGGCACGCTGACGATTCGGGGTCCGGCCTTGGCGAGCGGCTATGTCACCGGCGATCAATGGCATCCGATGTGGGACTCGCTGGTCACTCGTGATCGGGTGCGGCTGTGGACCGAGGGCGGGCGGCGCTTCCTGCGCTTCCTGGGGCGCGACTCCCAGATGCTCAAGATCCTGGGCGAACTCGTGGCCCTGCCGCCTTTGCAGTCGCGGTTGGATTCGTTCGCGCTGGGGCGTGCGGATCGCAGCGTGCTGGTGCCGGTCGAGGACGCCCGGCGCGGCACCACGCTGGTGCTTGCGTCCACGGATGCGCGGGCTGCGGGATTGGTGGATGAGTTCAATGCCAGCGTGCAGCCCTTCGAGCGGATTGAGCGCTTCGTGCAGGTCGCTGACCTGCCTTTGACTGACCTGGGCAAGGTGCGGCTGGCGGAGCTGGCGGCGCGGATTGCCTGAATGGTTTTGCATTGCCCTTTGCCCAACTGCAATCCCTTGCTAAGCATCGCGCCTCCCTTTCCCCCCGAAGGACATGCGAATCGTTCACCTCACTCCCGGCACGGGCTCTTTCCATTGCGGAAGCTGCCTGCGCGACAATGCCCTCATCAAAGCCCTGCGCGTGCGCAAGCACGACGCCATCATGGTGCCCCTGTATCTCCCGCTGGTGACGGACAATCTGGCGGCCAATCCCGAGATCGACATCCAGGTGGGCGGTGTGTCGCTCTATCTCGCGCAAAAGATGCCATGGACGCGCCACCTTCCGCGCTTCATCCATCGCTGGCTGAATAGCCCTGATCGCCTGCGCAATGCCTCGAAAAAGATGGGCATGACCGCCGCTGCGACCCTCGGCGAAATGACGCTGGGCTCTCTCCAGGGCAAGGATAGCACGCAGTGGTCCGAATGGCAGCGCCTCATCGACTGGCTGAAGACTCAGCCGAAGCCCGATGTGATTTCATTGTCCAACAGCCTCCTCTGCGGCCTCGTGCCCGCGCTGGCTGAGGAGTTCCCAGGAACGAAGATCGTCGTCTCGCTCCAGGGTGAGGATTCCTTCCTCGATACCCTGCCCGAGCCCTTCAAGGAACAGTGCTGGGACGCCCTGCGCGCGATCGCCAGGAAGGTCACGCTCTTCGTTTCGCCCAGTCAGTTCTACGCCGATCTCATCAACCAGCGCCTTGGTCTGGATGGTTCGCAGATGCGCGTGGTGCCGAATGGCATGGACCTGCATTCCTTCCCCACGGCCGATCCTGATCCGAACTTCCCCACCATCGGCTATTTCGCCCGCATGATCCATGGCAAGGGCCTCACGATGGTCGTGGATGCCTTCATCGCGCTGGCCAAGAAGGGCACCGTGCCTCGCCTGAAGCTGCGCATCGGTGGTGCCTACACCGCTGCCGACGAGGAATACGTCAACGGCCTCAAGCAAAAGATCGCCGATGCTGGACTCACCCAACGTGTTGAGTGGCTGCCCAATGTGAGCTTCAACGAGAAGGTGCGCTTCTTCCGTGAACTCTCCGTCTTCAGCGTCCCTGCGACGTATGGCGAAGCCTTCGGTTTGTATGTGATCGAAGCCATGGCCAGTGGCGTGCCGGTGGTGCAGCCCGATCACGGAGCCTTCCCCGAGATCATCGCAGCGACCAAGGGCGGCGTGCTCTGCAAGCCGGATGATCTCGAGTCGCTGACCAGCGCGCTGGAGGACCTGCTGATCGATCACAACAAGCGTGATCAGCTCGCCAACGATGGCATCCCCAGAGTGCGCGACGAATACAGCGCCACCAAGATGGCCGAGCGCTTCGAGGCGATTCTGCAGTAGCAAAAACAAACGGGCGGACCTTTCGGCCCGCCCGTTTCAGATCGGTTGATCAAAGCGATCAATACACGCCTTCGACGATGGTCTTCTCCATCGCGCCGAACGGACGAACTTCCGCCACGCCGTCCCAGGTGTAGGGAGCGCGGGGCTTGCGGCGGAGGGCTTCGTCACGCTCGAGGAAGCGAGGCATGAAGAACTCCTTCGTCAGTGTGGTGAGTTCCACACGGCCCCAGGTGTCGTAGTCCACCGTGGTCGCGGTTTCGTTTGGGTTCACCACGCGCAGCACAGCGCGCGGCTGCGGGGCGTAGTAGGTGATGCTGAACTTGTCCTCAGGTGTGAGCGGCACGCTGGCGGCCAGGCCCATCAAGGTGTTGCCATACGTGGGGTAGAAGCCGATGCGGTTCTCCAGCACTTCCTCGACGATGAAGCGCGTGTATTGCGGGAGCATCGTGGTGCCGCCGCAGAAGACGCCGCGGATGCCGATGTCGAAGATGTTCACCTTCTCGGCGATGGCTTCGAGTAGCTTCGGCGTGGTGAACATCGCGGAGATCTTGCGGTGCTTCATGATGATGACCGCCTGATCGACGACGTGATCCATATACTGGCGAGCCACATCGAACTGCTTGTTGCTGATGAGCTTCTTCACAAAGCGGGGATCGAGGTCAACGAAGTAGCACGCGCTGCCGCGGTAGTTGGCCAGATGCTCGACGGCGAGGCGCAGACGACGCGGGCCTGTGGGGCCGACCATGATCCAGGCTTCACCGGGCGGGAAGTGCTTGTCGTCCAGCTTGTGGCTGAACTCTTCGTAATCGACGCGGAAGTCGTTCCAGCCGATGCGCTGCTTCGGCATGCCCGTGGTGCCGCCGGTTTCAAAGATGTTGTAGGGCTTGCCTTTGAACGCGTTCGGCACCCAGACCTCGGGTTGCAGGTCACGCAGCCACTCGTCCTGGAAGTGGGGGAACTTGGCCACGATGTCCTCGTAGCAGTTGATCTGGCCGCGCGGGTCGAAGTTTTCCTTGGCCCAGTTCAGCCAGAAGGGGCAGCCGGTTTCAGGGGAGAAGTGCCACGCGATGGTCTCGCGGACATGCTGGTCGAGTTGTTCTTTAGCGCTCATGAGGTCGTGTTTGGGGGCGGCAATGCTAGCGGATGCCGCCAGCGTGTCGCGTGGAAAAACGGCTGTGGAGTGGGGCAAGTTGCGCAAGACGGGGGAAAAATGAGGAATGAGGAATCAATGCGAAGTTCGAAGGCCCAAGGTTGAACTTCGTCATTCGACATTCCTCATTCGTCCTTCCGCCTGGGCCTTCCGCTATTTCCGAGCTATCTCGTCAGTGGTCGCAACTTCCGCGTGCCTGGCCCGTTAATCGCCCTCTCCAATTTTCACATGCCTGCCGTGACAGCTCCTGCCTCCGTTTCTCTCATCGACGTGCTCACCCATGCTGCCATGCGTGCGGGCTGCTCCAATGCCCTGCGCTGCCGCGAGACGCTGGAGGAGGCCCAGGAGAAACGCCAGCCGTTGATCGACACGATCTTGGACAATAACTTGGTCGATGAAGAACAGTTCTTCGACCACCTCGCACAGACGGTGCGGCTGCCCTTTGTGGCCGATGCCTCCATAGAAATTCCTGAAGGCGGCCTGCATGGCAAGCTGCCGGCCAAGATCGCCCTGCGGCACCGCCTTTACCCCTATCAGGTCAATGGCATGGACGTCACGCTGCTGACGTATGACCCGTTCGATCTGGATGCGCGGCAGGCCGTCGGCCAGGAACTGCGCAAGCGCGTGCATTGGCAGATCGCCAGCCGCCATCGTATCAAGGAAGCGCTGCAGCAGGGCTATGGCGTGGGCGCGGAGAACTTCGAGGAGCTGCTGGAAGGCCGCGAGGAGATGGACGGCGATGACATGAAGCAGGAGGTCAATGTGCTCGACGAGCAGGACGAGGAAGCGACGGTGATGAACTTCGTGAACCAGATCTTCCGCGAAGCCCTGCGCGAGCGCGCGACTGACATTCATGTCGAGCCGCTGGAGCGCGATCTGCGCATCCGCTACCGCATCGACGGCAAGCTGATCGAAGTCCCCGTGCCGCCGAACATGCGACTGCTGCAAGCATCGCTCGTGTCGCGCCTAAAGATCATGGCGCACCTCGACATCGCCGAGCGCCGCTTGCCGCAAGACGGTCGTATCAACCTCGAACTCGACGGCGATCCGATCGACGTTCGTGTCGCCACCATCCCCAGCGTGAACGGCGAGTCCGTGGCGCTACGTTTGCTGACGCGCCAGAAGTTCGACATGAGCAAGCTCGGCCTGGACGGCGAGACGGAAGCGAAGGTCCGCAAGCTGCTAGCCTCGCCCAACGGCATCATCCTTGTGACGGGCCCGACCGGTTCCGGCAAATCGACGACGCTCTACACTTGGCTGCGCGAACTCAACACGAAGGACCGCCGCATCGTGACCATCGAGGACCCAGTGGAAAATAAGCTCGACGGCGTCGTGCAGATCGCCGTGAAGCCGGAGATCAACCTCACCTTCGCCGCCGGTCTGCGCTCGATTCTGCGTGGTGACCCGAACGTGATCATGGTCGGTGAAATGCGTGACCAGGAAACCGTCGAGATCGCTGTGCGCGGTGCGTTGACGGGTCACTTGGTGCTCAGCACGCTGCACACGAATGATGCGGTGAGCGGCATCTCGCGTCTGCTCGACATGGGCATCGAGCCCTTCCTCATCTCGTCCTCCGTGCGCGCTTTCCAAGCTCAGCGCCTCGTCCGCACGCTCTGCCAGAGCTGCAAGAAGCCGGTCAAATACGAGGAAAGCTTCCTCAAGGGCATCGGCTTCCCGCTCGATCTCCAGGCCAACCTCAGTGCGCCGGTGGGATGTCGCAATTGCCGCAACACGGGCTTCATGGGCCGTCTCGCGATCATGGAAATCTGCATGATGACCGGCGCGCTGGCGGAGAAGATCAACGCACACGCGCCGGTGGCCGACATGAAGGTTCAGGCGCTGTCCGACGGCATGATCCCCATGCGCCAGTATGGCATGATGAAAGCTGCGCAAGGCGTGACGACCATCGAGGAAGTGCTGATGGTCACGGCGGCGAACGAGTAGCC
>CAUJJC010000083.1 GCA_963204975.1 Verrucomicrobiota bacterium
TTCATCCTCGCCCGGCTCGAAGCTCAAAAGCTCTCCCCCGCCCCAGATGCCAGCGCTGCCACCTTGATCCGTCGCCTTTACTTCGACCTCACCGGTCTCCCACCGAGCTATGCCGAGGTAGCCCGCTTCGTCGCTGGCAAGACCACCCTCCTCGAGGTCGTCGATCACCTGCTTTCCTCGCCCCACTTCGGCGAGCACTGGGGTCGCCATTGGCTCGATGTCGCCCGCTACGCCGAATCCAATGGCAATGACGGCCTCAGCCGCAACCCCAGCTTTCCCCACGCCTGGCGTTACCGAGACTACGTCATCCAGAGCCTCAATGACGACGTGCCTTATGATCGCTTCGTCACCGAACAAATCGCTGGCGACCTACTCCCTGCCGAGACCGATGCCCAGCGCGACCGCCAGCTCATCGCCACCGGCTTCCTTGCGCTCGGTGCCAAGCCTGCCAAGGCGATGAACGAGAACTTTGAGATGGACATTGTAGCCGACCAGATCGGCACCCTCGGCAGCGGCCTCCTCGGGCTCAGTATTGGCTGCGCCCGCTGCCACGATCACAAGACCGATCCCATCCCCACCCGCGATTACTACGCCCTCGCCGGCATCTTCAAGAGCACGGAAACCATGTGGGGAGCCGCCGCTCACGAAGGCCTCACCGCACCGCAGACTGCCCTGCATGAATTGAAGACTGCCCCGCCCGTCTCGCCTCGTCGCGAGGTCGAGCCCATCATGCTCGCCCACAAGCCACGCAAATCCCCCGCCAAGCCCGCCTTCAAATACGCCGCCACGGCCCCTCTCGCCATGGGCGTCCGGGAGGCCAAGACCCTCGCCGATTGCAAGCTCAACATCGACGGCGACTCCAAGAAACTCGGAGCCCCCATCCCTCGCGGCTTCCTCAGCGCCTGCTCAGCCAGCCCCGTCAACGCCATTGATCCAAAGCAAAGCGGACGCCTCCAGCTTGCCCGCTGGATCACCAGCCCCGAGCATCCCCAGACCGCCCGCGTCATCGTCAACCGCGTCTGGCTTCACCTCTTCGGCGAAGGCCTCGTGCGCACTCCCGATGACTTTGGCACCACTGGCGAGCGCCCCACTCATCCTGAATTGCTCGACCACCTCGCCCGCCAGTTCATGGATGATGGCTGGTCGCTTAAGCGCCTCATCCGCCGCCTCACCCTCAGCCGCACTTATCAGCTCAGCAGTCAAAGCGATGCCAGCCACCGCGAGGCCGATCCCGAGAACCGCCTCTTCGGCCACCAGTCCCGCAGACGCCTCACTGCCGAAGCCCTCCGCGACGCCATGCTCACCGCCACTGGCTCCCTAGATCCCCAGCCCGCCCACGGCTCGCTCATCCAGCATCGCGATGTCCTCATCAACGAACTGCCGCCACTCCACCAGCCCAGCCAGCAGCGCAGCGTCTATCTTCTCATGCTGCGCAATTCCATGCCTCCCGAGCTGACGCCGTTCAACCTGCCTGACGCGATCCAGGTGGCAGGCAAACGTGATACCTCCACCCTCGCCACCCAGGCCCTCTACCTGCTCAACAATCCCTTCATCATCGGCCAGTCCCAGCACTTTGCCGCTCGTCTCCAGTCCGCCAGCGACGACGATGCTGCCCGCATCCGCCTCGCCCATCGCCAGGCCTTCGCCCGCGAAGCCACTGCCTCCGAGGTCCAGCGCGGTCTCGACTTCCTCCGCGAGGCCGACCTCATGCTCGCCTCCAGCGCCACCGATGCCGCCCCCGGCCACTCCTCCGCCTGGACCGCCTACTGCCAGGTCCTCCTCGCCAGCAACGAACTGCGCTACGTGGATTGAATCGGCCCTCGGCGTCCTTTGAAGTTCGTCCAGCCAGCCTTGGCCTTGCACTATTCCGAGGCTTGCTGTCTTTTGAAGTATGCGCTCGATCCTTTTCACGCTCCTCGCTCTGCCGATTCTGGCCCTCGCCCAAGAAGAGCCCCCTCGTCCCAAGTTTGAGCAGGGCAAGGCCGATCCCGGAGCCCCCGTGCCTGATCCTGTGGCAGCGGCGAAGCGACTCAAGCAAACCGGACCCGATGACTACGAGTTGGGCCAGATCAAGTTCAACGGCAAGACCCGCGAGGTGCGCGTTCCCTCCGTGCTCAACATGCGTGAAGGCGACATCGAATACGCCGTGGTGCATGAGAACGGCAAGACGCACGAAGCGTTGCTGAAGACGACCGCGAGCGCCATCGACCTTCAGGTCGCGATGCTGCTCACTAACTACCAGCCCGGCCACACCGGCCTCTTTGATTACGAGAAGGATGAAGCTGTGCGCAAGAAGCGCGAATCGACCGCACCGAAGACATCGGGTGCCAATTTCGTGAAGTTGGAAGTCGAATGGAAGGACGGCGACAAAGTCATCCGCAAGCCCTTCGGCGACTGCCTCCTGGTGAAGCCTGAGAAGAAACCGGCCACGGACCTCAAGCACTTCGTCTTCAATGGCTCGATGATCCAGGCTTCCGGCTTCTCAGCGGAACTGCTCGGCAGTTTCATCGGGCTCTACTACGACGTCACGGCGGTCATAAATTGTCCAGGCCAGCGCAATGACTTGGACGATGTTTGGTCGCCCAATACTGCGATCTTGCCCAAGGAAGAGACCCCCGTCACCGTCATCATCACACCGTTCAATCCCCAGCCATGAAAACGATTCTCGCTCTCTGCCTTGCGGCCACACCGATTCTCGCCCAGACCACCATTGCCACGCGCAATGCTTCCTTGAAGCAGGAGGTGCAGCTCAGCTACAGCCGCGGGCTCGGCTTCCTCAAAGGCAAGCAGAACCCCGATGGCTCCTGGGGTCAGGCCGAGCCAGTGGCGATGACTGCGATGGTGCTGTCGAGCCACATGATGGCTCCTGATCGCAAGCCCTCCGACGCCCTCAGCCCTGAGCTGGAAAAAGGCTATGCCTTCCTGCTCAAGAACGTGAAGCCCGATGGCGGCATCTACATCACCGCCCGCGCGAACTACAACACCGCGCTCTCGCTCACTGCGCTGACCTTGCATCCGAACGCCTCGATCAACGATCAAGTCATCCTCAAGGCGCGGCGCTTCCTGATTGGCAAGCAGTTCGACCTTGATGAGAAAGGCAAGGCCGACAACCCGCTCGATGGCGGCATCGGCTATGGCGACGACAAGGGCAATCACGCCGACCTCTCGAACATGCACTTCACGCTCGAAGCGCTGAAGTATGCCGAAGGCTACTTCGCGGATCGTGGTGACGAATTGAAGAACGAGCCGAAGCTCAACTTCAAGGCAGCCATCGACTTCATCGCTCGCTGTCAGAATATGCCGGACAACAAGCAGCCCTGGGTCAGCGGCGATCCCGCCGACAAGGGCGGCTTCATCTACAATCCCGTCGAGACACGCGGACCCACCTTCGATCAGAATGGTCGCACCGCGATGCGCAGCTACGGCAGCATCAGCTACGCGGGCCTGCTCAGTTTCATCTATGCAGGTCTCGATGAAAACGATCCACGAGTGAAAGCCGCCGTCACATGGCTGGGCGACAACTTCACGCTCGACGAAAATCCCGGCATGGGCGCGAATGGCCAGTTCTATTACTACCACACGATGTCCAAGAGCCTCACCGCCGCGAAGCTCGATGAACTCAAGCTCAAGGACGGCAAGCTCGTCGCCTGGCGCGAAGGCCTGGCCAACAAGCTCTTCACCCTTCAGCAAGCCGACGGCAGTTGGACCAACACGA
The DNA here is from genome assembly GCA_963204975.1 of Verrucomicrobiota bacterium. Classification (GTDB taxonomy): domain Bacteria; phylum Verrucomicrobiota; class Verrucomicrobiia; order Verrucomicrobiales; family Verrucomicrobiaceae; genus JAEUHN01. The sequence goes on from CAUJJC010000083.1 coordinate 3,716, forward strand.
GCGGCAAGTGGATGGAAAGCGATCCCGTGCTGGTCTCCAGCTACGTCTTGATGGCGCTCGGCCATCTGGTGAACGGGCTGTGATCTGAACTCGGCCACAGCTAGGCTGACAGCCTTGTAATCTCACGAAGCTCGACGAGGCATCGGAGGGCGTGAGATGCTTCATGCATGAGTGCGACCAACGATGCAGAAACCGGCGCGAGAATGAATGGCGAAACTGTGCCACCGAAGAACGGCTGGGGTTGCCTGCAATGGGTCGTCGTTGGCAACATCGTTCTTGTATCTGTCGCCATGACTCCATTTCAATGCACAGCCGACACATCTCGCGCCCGAATGATGCAAGCCTCCAGCAACTGCCGTCAGATCCTCATCTCGATGAAGTCCTACGCAGGCGACCATGATGGCCGATACCCGGATGGCAACACCGCCAACGAAACCTTCCGCGAACTCTTCAAAGCTGGACTCCTTGAAGACGAACGTGTCTTCACGGCTACCTCATCGCCGTTCGAGCCCGACAACAACATCGGTGAAGCCCCGAACTTCGACGAAACACTGGTGGCAGGCGAAAATCACTGGGCGATGACACGCGGCGTGAAGGACTCCGATAGCGGCAACACGCCCCTTGTGTTCGAGAATCCTATTCGTGCCGAGTGGCCTCCGCGTTGGAACATGAATGCAGCAGGACAGAAGAAGGAAGGTCGTGCGTGGAAATCGGGCCGGATCGTCATTGGTCGCAATGATGGCTCGGCGGCAAGCGAGGTGCTCAACAGCACGCACGGCGACGCAGTGCCGCTCAAGCCCGACTCCACCGGCAAGGATCTCTTTGAGCAAGCCGGCCCCCACGAGGTGCTCAATGTCGCTCGTTGACCGCTGGCTACGCTACTCGTCGCCCGCACAACACGAGCCGCACTCGGTGTAGCATGTGAGGCAGATCGATTCATCGCCGAAGCGCATGGCATCGGGAGCGCCGCAGCGCGAGCAGGTGCATGATGCGGTTGGCGTTTCGCCATCACTGGCTAGGGTCGGGGGCGAATCCATGATGCCTATCCTCCGCGCTCTTCTTTGCCTTGCAAGCCTCTCGGCTCTCGCCACTCCTGATCCCACACCCTTCCCGCAGCCTCCGAATATCAAAGGGCTCCAGGTGCAGATGGTCGATGATGCACTGAAGCTCGGCATCCATCATGCAGGCATCAATGTGAGCATCGGCGCGCTGATGAAGTCACCGGATGGCAGCAGCTTCAATGAAAGCTATGCGAAGTCCCTCGATGCCCAGATCAAGCCGCTCTCGGACACAGGCATCCTGGTTTACCTCATCGTGCTGGCTTACCCGACAAATAACGCGGAGAAGGATGCGATCGTGGTGCATCCGAAGGCGCGTGCGGATGGAAAATACAACATCGCAGCCTTCAACACGGCGACGCCTGAGGGCACCGCGTGGTTTGGCAAGGTGATGGCCTTCATGGCCGAGCGATGGAGTGGCGCGCATCCTGAGCATGGTCGGGCCTGGGGTTGGATCATCGGCAATGAAGTGAACTCGCACTGGCTGTGGTATAACATGGGTCTGGCCTCGATGGAGGAAGTGGCCAGCGAGCATGAAAAAGCGGTGCGCATTGCCCATCAAGCGATCCGCCAGGCCTCAGCGAATGCGCGTGTGTATCTGAGCTTTGATCATCACTGGCGCATCAGCATGGCGGGCATCAGTCCGCAGGAGGCCACTCCAGGGCGGAACTTCCTCGATACTTTTGCCAGGATCGCCAAGGAGCGTGGCGACTTCGATTGGAACGTTGCCCATCATCCTTATCCTGAGGACTTGGGAAACCCGCGCGTCTGGGCTGACAAGAGCGTCACCTTCGACGACAACACACCCAAGGTCACCTTCAAGAACCTCGAAGTGCTGTGCCATCATCTGGAGAAGCCGGAGCTTCAGTTCAATGGCAAGCCTCGTCGCGTGATCTTGAGCGAGCAGGGTTTTCAGACGCTGCTCAAGCCCGAAGGCGAACAACTCCAGGCAGCGGCGTATGCCTACGCCTGGGAGAAATGCCAGCGTCTGCCCCTGGTGGATGCCTTCATCTATCATCGTCACGTCGATCACGCGCACGAAGGCGGCCTGCGGCTGGGCCTGTGGCGCAATGCACCGAACTCCGTCGCCACTCCGCACAGCAAGAAGCAGCTCTACGACTTGTTCATCAAAGCTGGCACACCCGAGTGGCCTGAGGCTTCGAAGTTTGCACTGCCGGTGGCCGGATTGAAGTCGTGGGACGACCTCACCAAGTGAGGCATCGAACAGCGCTGATAGCTTCCGGTCCTCCGGCTCGTTACCCGCGCCCAACTCCCTCTCATGATCTTCCGCCTCCTCGCCCTCACCCTGCTTTCCAGCGTTGCGCTGGCGCAGGCTCCGAAACCCAAGCCCGCCTGGGTGCCGCCGAGTGTGGTCGAACTGAAGCAAGCTCTGGATGCCTCCACGGAACCCTCGAAGCTGGCGGCTCTCGTGTTCAAGATGTTCGGCAAGCAAAGCCTCGCCATGGGCAAGGCCGGAGCCAAGGTGGAAAAGACCACCGCCGCCTGGGCCGTGATCAGCGCCAACCCGGTGCAGGTGATCGAGGGCAAGGGCGAGGTGCTCGGCGAGATGAAGAAGATCAACGACGAGGGCCTGCAAGTGCTGGCGCTCGAGCTGCCGAACTTCCGGGAGTTCGATTACCGGCTGGAATCCAATGGCATGGCCTTGCTGGCTGGCACGATCCGCATCGAGCACTACGAGATGCCTGCGGAGGCCAAGGCGCAGGCTGGAGTGCCCGAGGGACGACTGGAGAAGTTCGAGTGGAAGGACAGCCACGTCTTCCCTAACACGGTGCGCGACGTGACGGTTTACATCCCGGCGCAATACGATGCGACCAAGCCTGCGAGCCTCATGGTATGGCAGGACGGCACCCGCCATGCGGACCCGAATGGCCAGCCGGGCCAGCTCCGTGCCACGCGTGTGTTTGATACCCTGATCGCCAAAGGCGAGATGCCGGTCACGATCGGAGTCTTCATTGACCCAGGTCGCAAGCCCACGCAGAAGGCTGGGGACAAGGCCGCCAACCGAGGTTTCGAATACGATTCGCTGGGCGATGCCTACGCTCGTTTCGTGATCAACGAGATCCTTCCCGCCGTGAAACAGCGCTACTCACTGACCTGGAGTGACCGCCCGGAAGACCATGCCATCGCTGGTGGATCATCCGGCGGCATCTGTGCCTTCACCGTTGCCTGGGAACGCCCCGATCAATTCCGCAAGGTGCTCTCCTGGGTGGGCAGCTTCGTCAATCTTCGCGGCGGTCACGTCTATCCTGCAATGATCCGCAAGGCCGAGCGCAAGCCGCTCCGCATCTACCTTCTGGATGGCGACAACGACCTGGACAATCCCTTTGGCAATTGGCCGCTGGCGAACCAAAACATGGCCGCCTCGCTCAAGTATATGGGCTACGACTACCGCTTCGACTTCGGGCACTGCTTCCACGGCAGCAAAGGCATGAGTGCCAGTCTGCCCGAGGCTTTGCGGTGGTTGTGGAGGAAGTGACTTGGGACTTCACGGCATTGGAGGCTTCTCAAATTCGCATCCACAAGCTAAGCAGAGACGAATTGATCCGTTTGCAGTAGTCCTACTCCCCCATGATTCGCGCCTTCATCGCACTCACCTTTCTCGTCGCCACCTCGCTGCACGCTCAACTGCCAGGTAGCCCGACCATCGACTTCAAGAAGCACGTCCAGCCAATTTTTGCCAAGCACTGCTACGATTGCCACAGCGTGGGCAAGAAGAAGGAGAAGGCGGGCTTTGTCTTCGATGACGTGAAGCGGCTAGCCAACGACGTGGGGCCAGGCCGGATCATCGTTCCGAAGGATCTCGAGCAGAGCGACCTCATCCCCATCGTGATGGGTGCCGATGGCAAAAAAATGATGCCCCCAGAGGACAAGGAACCGCTTTCCGCCAAGGAGGTCGAGACACTGAAGAAGTGGATCGAGGAAGGTGCGAGCCTCCCAGGCATCGACATCGCAGCGAAGATGGCCGCCAACAAACGGCCCAAGGTGAAGACCCCGATGAACTGGACCAACAAGGAAGGCAAGGCAATCAAGGCGACCTTCGAGGGCATGGAGGGTGAGTTCGTTCTGCTGCGCACGGAGAATGGCCAGCTCTACAAGTATCCTCTTGCGAACCTCAACATGGCCGGTCAATTCCAGGCCAAGATGCAGGCGGAGCAATAGCACCATGAAACTGCTGCTTCTTCTTTCGCTGCTGACCGCTCTCGCTCAGCCTGTCCGCGCTCAGTCGCAGAGCGAAATGAATGCCCAGGCGGCTCGCGATGCAGCCATCGCCGACCGGGAATTGAACAAGGTTTACAAGGAAGTGCTGGCCACGCTCGACGAAGAAGGTGCCAAGCTACTGAAAGCCTCGCAGCGTGCGTGGATCGCTTTTCGCGACGCGGAAGCAGCTTCCGCCGCCGATGAAGCCCGAGGTGGCAGCATGGCTCCCCTTCTCTACAGTGGGACCGTCGGTCGGCTCACCGAGCAGCGGACCCAAATGCTCAAGGAACGTATTGGCTTGGATGACACATCAGTTTCGCCGCCTCCGAGAGCCGAGCCCATCCCTGAGCCGCGTCCCATGCCGAAACCGACGCCAAAGCCCGAGCCAGCGCCCACAACCGAGCCCGCAGGTGCCAAGTCGCAAGCCCTCGCGGCTCAGCAATTCTTCGATGCCTACAAGGCGCACAATCGGAAGGCCGCTGCCATGCTCGCCACCGAGACGGCCTTGAAGAAACTCGTCTGGAAAACCAGCGCTGGAGACAATCCGACGCTCAAGCTCATGGACAACACCCACATCTACTACGAAGGCGGCGGCATCGAGCTTGATCTGGCAAGGAACAGCGCGGGCCGGTGGTTCATCGCCGATGTGACCTTGTTCGCGGACTGACGTCGCACGAGCATCGACCAAGGAGGGCCGTTTTACTTGCTCGCTTGCCAGAAGGCATCCCTTCGTTGATAGCCAAACGAGTCCGCCCCGCGCGGTCCCTCGTTCCCCTTTACTCCATGCTCAGCGATCTCAAAGCCCAAGTCTGCGAAGCCAACCGCCAACTCGTGCCGTCCGGCTTGGTCAAGCTCACCTGGGGCAATGTCAGCGGCATCGACCGCGCGTCCGGCCTCTGGTGCATCAAGCCGAGCGGCGTCGATTACGGCGCGCTGACGCCCGATGACATGGTGGTGCTCGACTTGGAAGGCAACGTCGTGGAAGGCACGCTGCGCCCATCGTCCGACACAAAGACGCACCTCGTGCTGTATCGCGAGTTCCCCGAGATCGGCGGCATTACGCACACGCACA
>CAUJJC010000084.1 GCA_963204975.1 Verrucomicrobiota bacterium
CGATGGAGGGGTTTGCCAATACACTGGGCGCAAGCTGCGACCCAGCGAGGGCAATATCGACCACATCGTCCCCCGCTCTCGTGGCGGCAAAACCTCATGGGAAAACTGCGTGCTCGCCGACAAGCGGGTCAACAGTAAGAAGGGCAACAAGCTCCCTGAGGAGGTGGGCTTGCGGCTCCTGCGCCAGCCCTTCGTGCCCAAGGAAATCCCCACCAGCGCGCTGATTCGGAATCACTTCAGCGTGCGCGAGTGGGATCTATTTATCGGTGAGCCTGCGCACCGGCAGGTGGCCATGGTCTGAGCCAAGAGCCATCACTCCGCCGCCTTCTTCTTACCCTTGCCCTTGCTTTTTCCTTTGCCCTTCCCTTTCGCGGAATCGACCGGCTTGATGTTCGTGTTCGGCGTGGGCATCGGTGCCTTGATCTCGGTCTGCCAGGCGTGCAACTGGTCGAGCAAGGCCTTCGCCTTGTCCGGGTTCGTAGCCGCGAGATTGTTCCTCTCGCCGATGTCTTCGCGCAGGTTGTAAAGTTCGAGGCGCTTGTCCTCCATGAACTCCATCAGCTTCCAGTCGCCGCTCGTGATCGTGGCCACGGGTGTGGTGCGCCAGGTGTTGGCCCCCGCACCGAGGTAACCAGGAAAGTGCTGGAAGATGGCGGTGCGTTTCAGATTGGCTGAGCAGTCCTTGAACAAGGGCACCAAGCTCTCGCCGTCCTGCACTTGGTTCGCTGGCGGTGTGCCGCCTGCGATCTCCACGAAAGTAGGGTAGATGTCCACATGGGCCGTGTTCACACCGCAGCTCGTGCCCTCCTTGGTCACGCCCGGCCAGCGCACGATGAAGGGCTCGCGCGTGCCACCTTCGTAGAGGCTGCCTTTGCCGCTCTTCAGGGGTGCATTGTCCGTGATGCTGCCGCCTTGCACGCCCTCGCGTTCATAGCCACCCACGCCGCCGTTGTCGGAGGTGAAGATGAGCACCGTGTTGTCGGCGAGCTTGAGTTCATCCAGCGTCTTCATCACGCGGCCCACGCTTTCATCCACGCTCGCGATCATCGCAGCATACACGGGGTTGTTGTGACCACCGACGGGAGGCTTGTCCTTGAACTTGGCGATGAGTTCCTCCTTCGCCTGATGCGGCGAGTGAACGCCGAAGTGCGGCAGGTAGAGGAAGAACGGCCCGTCCTTGTGCCGCTGGATGAAATCGACCGCCTTGTCCGTGAGGAAGTCGGCGAGATACGTGCCCTTGTCGTATGGCGTCTTCGGGTTGGTCGCGAAGTCGAAATGTTGTCCCATGCTCACGATGGCTTCATCGAAGCCGCGCTTGCCGGGATGGTAGTCGCCTTTCTCGCCGAGGTGCCACTTGCCGAACATCGCGGTCGCATAGCCTGCCGACTTCAATGCCTGGGGCAGAATGGTGCGATCGAGCGGCAGCTCCGTCACATTGTCCGCAGGGCGCAGTGGACGCGATTCCCATTCAAAGCGCCCGATGCCGCCGACCGTGTAAACGCCGGTGCGCGCTCCATATTGACCGCTCATCAAGGCTGCGCGCGTGGGCTGGCAGTTCTGGCAGTGGTGATGGCTGGTGAGCTTCATGCCCTGCGTCGCCAGCTTGTCGATGTTCGGCGTCTTGTAATACTTGCTGCCGAAGCAAGCGACGTCCGTGTAGCCCAGATCATCTGCGAGAATGAAGATGATGTTCGGCTTCGACGCGGCAAAGCTGGCCGTGGCGCAGAGGAGGAAAGCGAGCAGGGATTTCATGCGCGCCTGCAACTCAGGAGCACTGCGCAATCTATCATCAGAACTTCCAGCTCAGGCCCACGGCGGCAAAGGCACCGGCGTCCAGATCGCTGGCGAACTCCACACGCTCGCTGCCATCGCGAAGCTCAAGATCACCACCGAGATGCACACCACCGCGCACGCTGAGATAGAGATTCTCCATCAGGCGACGCTCGATCATGAGCGATGCGGTCCAGAGACTGAGATCAATCTGCTCGACGCCATCACGCGCCTCGATCTGCCAGCTTCCACCATTCGGCAAGAAGGTAAGAGCCATGCGCCAGTCGTTGTTGGGCTTCCACGAAACGACGGCCAGTGGCGGCGTGAGCTGGATGCGCCACTGCTCGGAGGGCGACCACACGATGCCGATGCTCGGATACGCCATCACATCACCGAGCGAGTAGCTGGCATAACCGGCGATGGCCCAACTGAACTTCGGATTCATCTGATAACCCCAGAACCCGAGGGCTGAGAACTGCCATGCATCGCTGTTAAAGTCGCTGAAGTCGGAGCCCACACCGCCTGTGACATTGAGCATCCCGATCCAGCCGCGCTCCTTGGGGAAGTGCGCCCACTTGGCCGAGAGGTCGATGCTGTGGAGATCGACTTCGCTCAAAGCAGGCACGCCCAACAGTTCGAATCGCGTCCAGTCATACTTTAATTCCAGGCCAATGACGCTCTCGCCCGTGCGCACTTTCCAGACGGGCGCATCAAGGCGCAGGCCTGACAAGTCGAGACCACCCGTGCCATCTTCGAAGTCCAGCGTGTCAGACCAGTTGGCCTCGGCGGATATGGTCGGCGCGCCGAAGCTGCGCATGTCGGGCACCTTGGCAGCATGGAGTGAGGAAGAAAGGGCAAGCCCGAGAACAGGAAGTATGAAACGACGTGAAAGCATCGGGCTAGGAACGGTTGTGCGCCCTGACGAGACGCAACTTCTTCTGCGAGATCAATCGCCGAGCGTGCCCTTCGTGACGCCGAGCTGCGATTGCGCGCGCAGCTCACGCCACAAGGCCTGGCCGTCGCTCTTGCCAGCGAGGACCTGCTGATACTGCCTCAGCGTGTGCGCGGTCTCCTCGCGATTCTCTTCGAGCAGTTCGACGCGGAAGCTACGCAGTCTTGCCTCGACGAGTTGGGGGAAGAAGCTGGCTCCGGTCTGCGCGGTCGCATTGAAGAGCGTATTGCGGCAGCCCACGTCGGCCTTCAGCGGATGCATCATGCCTACGCGATCGCGCAGGTGAACGCGATGCTTCTCGCACGGGCGACCGCAGTTGGTGAAGTCGGTGCCCTTCGACAGGAAGGCGGCGAAGGCACAGTGCTCCATGTGAAACATTGGCATGTGCTGATGCAGGGTGATCTCGAACCACTCTGGTGGCGCGGCACGCAGCAGGTCGAGCACTTGCTCGATGTTGAGATCGTAACTGATCGTGAGCTGCTCCAGCGCCGTGTTGGTCTTCAAGAAATGTGCCGTGAGCGGGTTCGCGACATTGAGTGAGAAGTCGCCGATCACGCGCAGTCCGGTGCCTTCGAAGAACGACAGCGCGCCGAGGTTGCGAATCAGCACGCCATCCGGTTGCGAGCGTTCGATGAGCTTGAAGAAGCCCGCCTCGCCCGACTTCTGAATGCGCGGCGTCGCAAGGAAAATCTCCGCCTTGTGCTCATGCTTGCGGATGTGCTGCACAGCTTCGCTGTATTTGCGAATGTCCTCGAAGTCGATGTAGAGCCGAGGCACCGCGTGGTTCAACGCCACGTCGATGTGATCGAAGTTGCGGCACAGGACGGATAATTTGAGATCTGAAATTTCAGATTCCAGATCCTCGGCACCCAAGCCTCCGGCCTGCACGGATGCGAGCATCGCTGATAGCGTGGCTGCGCCGTGCGGCTTGCGTTCGCTAGGTGCGGCCATCTGAAGTCTGGGATCAGCAATCAAATCCCGCCTCATGCGATTCAGCTCGCTGACGGGCACGATGACTTCGCCTTCGACATCGAATTTCACGTCGCTCAATTCAAATGTCGTGCCACCGAGGCGGCCGAATTGATCGCGAACCGTCTCCACGCTGAGCGGACGCTTCAGCGCAGCTTGCAACGGCATGGCGGACTCGATGGTCACGCCCTGACACGACACGCGCAGTGGCTCGCCCACGCGACCAGTCACCGTGAGATCGAGGCGGTGCTGCTTGCGTAGCGGGATGTCGTTCTCAAAGGTCTGCCGCAGTGTGCGATTCAGCGCGGGATCGCTCGTCTTGTAAACGCGCGTGCCGTTCGGGATGAAGTCCATGTTCAGCAGCCCGTGACGGAAGGACAACACGGTGCCGTTCATCTCATAGACGCTGCCGCCTTGCTCATCGTTGGTGTTGAACGTGTTCTCAAACACGACGCCGTCGCCTGGCTTCATTGCGATGTGCAGTTCGTCGAGTTTCACGGTGTCGTTATCGATCACGCCGACCACCTTGCCCACATACGGACCGCGCTTCTTGCCGTAGCGCGCGCCGACGAGTTCCTGGTGATTCACGCCGTGCATCCAGCCGGTGTAGAGCCCGCGCGAGAAGGTCATCTCCATCGCATACATGTCGGCGTCGTTGATCGGATCGGGACGGTTCGCGAGCGCAGCATCGATGGCCTTGCGATACGCCTGCGTCACAGCGGCGACGTATTCAGGCGTCTTGAGGCGGCCTTCGATCTTGAAGCTCTTGATGCCCAACTCGATCAGCTTCGGGATCTCATGCACCGCCGCGAGATCCTGTGGCGAGAGCAGATACGCCTTGTCGCCAAGGTCGATCTTCTCGCCATCGACGATCATCTCATACGGCATGCGACAGGCCTGGGCGCACTCGCCACGATTGGCGCTGCGTTTGCCCAGCGATTCGCTGGTGAGGCACTGGCCTGAATACGCCACGCACAGCGCACCATGCACGAAGGTCTCCAGCGGCACCGTGCTGTCCTTGAACCGCTCCAGTTCGCGCAGCGACAGTTCACGCGCGAGCACGGCCTGATCAATGTCCAGCTTCTTCGCGAACTCCAAGCCCTCGGGCGAAGTGATCGTCATCTGCGTGCTCGCGTGTAGGCGCAGGTTCGGCGCGAGTTCCTTCACCATGCGTGCCAGACCAAGGTCCTGCACGATCACGGCATCCACGCCGGCGTCTTCGAGCAGCTTCAACTGCGCGGCTGCATCCGGCAGTTCGCTGGTGAAGACAAGCGTGTTGAACGCGGTGTAACCCTTCACGCCGTGCTGGTGCAAGAAGGTCATCAGCGCGGGCAGGTCCGCTTCGGTGAAGTTGTCCGCCCGCAGCCGCGCATTGAATCTCGGCATCCCGAAGAAGATCGCGTCCGCACCATTCGCGACCGCTGCGCGTGCACACTCCCAGTTGCCTGCGGGAGCAAGCAACTCAGGTCGGGAAACAGTGGGAGCAGGGTCAGATGAGAGCATCCGGCATCCCTAGCTGATGATCGCGGCCATCGCTACAGTTCACTTGCGGCGACGACGTATCAAGAGACCCGCGAGGCCTGCGAGCACGAGAAGCGCGCGCGAGGGCTCGGGCACCACGATGAGCACGCCGTGCGACTGGAGCTTCTGGACATCCCAGAGCAGACCACCCGAGAGAGTGGGCAGATTCAGATCTCCCAGCACGCCGCCGGAGGTGAGCTGGCCATTGCCGTATGCAACAGCACTGGAACCATCCAGCAGAGCCCCGGTTCCAACGTAGCCGCCGAGGTTAAGCGTTGCCCAGTCATAGAGATCGAAGACATCGCCCACCGATGGTGTGTAGCCGGAGAGGAAGCTGACGTTCGTCTTGGCACCCGTGTCGTGCTGGAAATCGCCGATGATCGAGAGACGATCATGGCTGGTGCTTGCGACACCATTGGTCAGGGTTCCTTCCCAGCCATTGATCGCGGCAGTGACATAGGCATCGTAGGCGGTGGAGCCTGCATTGAAGGCCGCCATCAGACCGCCGTCGTTCAAGGTGTTGCCATTGATGTTGAGGTTCACATTGGATCCGCTCAGCGCACGCAGGTCATCCTTCACCGTCAGCATGCCGATCGAGGTCAGTGAAGCTCCTGCGGTGCCTGGACTGATGGACGCACCGCTTTGCACGACGACGTTGGACAGGACGCCATCGTTGGCAGCGAGGTTGCCCTTGCCGCTGAGGACCGAAGTGCCCTGAACGTAAACCGTGTTGCCGGTGATGGAGCCGTTCATGCTCACTTCACCAGCAGCGACGAGCATTGTGCCTGAGAGCTGGCTGTCGCCCGTCAGATCCCAGACGCCCGTGCCTTGCTTGATCACCGCGCCTGCGGTCGGCAGTGGTGTCGAGGCAGTGCGTGCGAGCGCTCCGGTGGCGGCGCTGCTGATGCCGCTGCCGACGATGGCACCGGCATAGCTGGAGG
>CAUJJC010000085.1 GCA_963204975.1 Verrucomicrobiota bacterium
CGGGATGTGCTGGCCTTCACCGGCTTCGATGGGCAGCTCGGCGATTTTGTCCGGCGAATCGCGCCACTCGACGGGCAGGCGGGTGACGAGATTCACGGCTCGCTGGCCTTCGCGCAGCTCGGCGACTTCTTTGCCGCCGATCAAAGCAGAGAGCTGTTCGTTGAGTCTGCCAGGGGCGATGCCGTAGGCCTTGGCGCGGTCGCGGTCAGCCTCGATGCGGAGCTGCGGGATGGATGAGGTTTGGTCGAGTTTGCAATCCTCAAAGCCGGGGATGGTTTTGGCGATGGTTTGAATCTCGATGCCGATCTGGCGCAGCTTGTCGAGATCAGGGCCGAAGACCTTGATGGCGACGGGCGCGGACACGCCGCTCATCATGTGGCCGATGCGGTCGGCGAGCGGGCCGCTGACGACGGCGAAGACGCCGGGCACGGTTTTGAGCTTGGCGGTGATGTCGGCAAGGATTTCTTTGCGATTGCGGCCTTTGCCCTCATGCCCGTCCTCGGTTTCAGGCTCACGGAAGTCCACGTCAAACTCGGCGGTGGAGACAGGGACGACGACGTGATCACCACGCTCGGCACGGCCAAGACGACGCCCGACTTTGCGCACCTCGGGCACGCTGAGGATCTGCTGCTCGATGACATCGGAGATTTTGTTCATCTCCTCCAGCGAAGTGCCGGGCGCGGCGGTGGCGGCCACGAGCGCGGTTTCTTCCTGGAACTTGGGCAGGAAGTCCTTGTTCATCTTCGGATACAGCGAGAACGCCGCGATGACGATCATGAGGACGATGCCGAGCATGACGAGCGGCTGGCTGAGGCCGAAGCGCAGCAGGGTATTTTCCAGCAGCCATTTCATGCCACGGGTGAGGAAGCCGTCCTTGTGCTCGTGGCCGTGTTTCGGATTGAGCAGCAGCGAGCACAGCACGGGGATGGCGGTAAGCGAGACGATAAAGGAGGCCATCATCGAAATGATCGTGGCGATGGCGATGGGAGCGAACAGCTTGCCCTCCACACCAGTGAGTCCTAGCAGAGGCAGGAACACCAGGATGATGAGCACCGTGGCGTAGAGGATGGAGTTTCGCACTTCACCGGAGGCCTTGGCTATGACTTGCAGGCGCGGATGAGGATGGGGCAGCGCTGCGTTCTCGCGCAGTCGGCGGAAGACGTTTTCCACGTCCACGATGGCATCATCCACGACCATGCCGATGGCGACGGCGAGGCCGCCGAGGGTCATGCTGTTCACGCTGATGTCGAGCCACTTGAAGACCAGCATCGTGATGCCGAAGGAGAGCGGCATCGCCATGAGGGTGATGAACGTGGTGCGGAAGTTCAGCAGGAACAGAAACAGAATGATCGTGACCATGATGGCCCCGTCACGAATGGCTTCGGTGAGATTGCCGATGGCGTTATCAATGAAGTCCTTTTGCTGGAACAGCAGCGTGGTCTCGACGCCCTGCGGGAAGGTGGGCTTGAGTTCGTCCAGAGCGGTCTTGATCTGCTCGGTGAGCTTTCGCGTGTCAAAGCCGGGTGCTTTGGTGATGGACATGATGACGCCGTAAGTGGCGGATTTTTCCGGGGCGACGCTGACCGTGGCATCGCCGCGCATCGGCTCGATGCCCCAGACGACTTCCGCCACGTCGCCGATGGAGATAGGGCGGTCGTTGATCTTCTTGATGACGGTGCGGGCGATGTCGTCCAGCTCCACAGTCATCGCGAGATTGCGCACCATGATTTCAGTGGGACCGGTGTTGATGAAGCCGCCTGTGGTGGTGTTCGCCGCCTCAGTAGCGGCTTGTTCCAATTCATCAAAGGTCACGCCAGTGGCCTGCATTTTGTAAGGGTCAGGCTGAATCTCGATGCGCTTCACGCCACCGCCCATGTTGAGGATTTCAGCGATGCCGGAGATGCTTTGCAGACGGCGTTTCACCGTCCAATCCGCCAGCGAACGCACCTCACGCGGCGGCAGATAGCCAGCCTCGCCTTCCTTGATCGTTGAGCGCACGCCGACGAGCAAAATCTCGCCCATGAGGGATGCGACCGGTGTCATGAAGGGCTGCACGCCCTCGGGCAACTGCTCACGCACGCCTTGCAGGCGCTCCTGCACGAGCATACGCGCCTTGTAGATGTCCATGTCCCAGCCGAACTCGGCATAGACAAGGGAGAGTGCCACGTCGGAGTTCGAGCGCAGGCGGGTGAGGCCAGCCACGCCCATGAGGGCGCTTTCGATGGGCTGGGTGACACGCATTTCGACTTCCTCCGGCGCGAGGCCGGGAGATTCCGTCAAGATGATGACGGTGGGCTTGGTGAGGTCTGGCAGCACCTCCACGGGCAGCTCGGTGGCCGTCTTCAAGCCCATCACCATGAGGATGAGCGCGGTGCCGATGATGAGCGCCCGGCTGGCGAGCGCCCAATGAATCATTTTGTTGAGCATGGCTTACGCAGCCTCCTTTTCAGCGGGTTTCGGAGCTGGGGCTTCGGCTTCATCACCACGGCTTTTCTTGGTGAAAATGGAAAGCAGCAAGAGCACGAACAGAACACCGGTGGCATACTTCCAGAGCGGGCTGGCACCTTCCTCATCGCCGTGCCCATGTCCGTCTCCACCGCCCTTTTTGGCAGCTTCCATCTCGGCTTTCTTCTCCGGTGTCAGCTCTCCACCATCAGCAGCGTGTTCATGGCCGTGAGCGGCATCCAGCGCCTCTTTGAGAGAGACACTGCTGGCTCCGGCGAAGGAGAGTGAGTAAGCACCGCGAGTCACAACCTCATCCGCAGGCAGCAGGCCGTTGGTGATCTCGACAAAGCGGTCATTGATCTCACCGACGGTGACAGCCGTTTTCACAAAGGCATTCGCCAGATCGAAATCCTTCACATAGACGAAACGGTTCCCGCCTTCGCCCTGCAAAGCAGCACGCGGCACGCTGACCACGTTGCTGCGCTTGCTCATGACGATGCTGAACTCCGCCCGCATGTCGGCGCGGAGCTGGCCGCCGCTGTTGGGCAGGCGGAAGATGGCGTCAATGGTGCCACTGGCCTTGTCCGCGCTGGTGCCAAAGCGCAGCAGCTCGCCATCGAATTTTTCATTCGGCAGCGCCGCGACTTTGATGTGTGCCACAGTGCCCGTCTTCATGCGTCCGGCCTGGTGCTCCGGCACTCGGGCCACGGCATAGACCTCACTCAGGTCGGTGATTTCCAGCATGGCCTTCTCAGGATCAATGGGGTCGCCAAGCCGTGCATCCACATGAGTGACGAGTCCGCTGAGTGGTGCCTTGAGCGAGATCACGGGTGGCGGATCGCCGGGCTGGCGACTCTCCACTTTCGCCACTTCGTCACCCACTTTCACCGTGTCGCCGGGTGTGAGTTTCAGCTCGATGATGCGGCCTGGAATGCGGCTGCTGACAGCGGCGACTTTGCTGGGAATGGCCTCGATGCGGCCCAGCGAGAAGATCGTGGCCTCGAAGTCGGTCTCCTCGACCTCGACGGTCTCGATGCGGAGATTTTTCACGCCGGTTTCATCCAGCACGACGGTGTTGGCGGCGCGTTTGGCATCTGCGGCGGCAGCGGTGATGCCGGTCAAAGACAGACAGAGGAATAAATGAGCCAGGGGTCGTTTCATGATGAGATGGAAGATGGAAGATTAGCGGACGGGTTTGGGTGCAGGTGTGGCCGGGGCGTGCTTGCCGATGGCGGTCTCGTAGCGGATGCGGGCGAGGTGAAAGTCACGCACGGCATCCAGCGCAGCGGCTTCCAGTTGCAGGCGTTGCTCGCGGGCGCGGAGGATGGTGAGCAGGTCGGTCTGGCCGCTCTCGTAGGCTTTTTCGAGCTTGCCGGTTTGCTCGATCACGAGCGGCAGCAGCCTGTCGCGAGTCTCATGCGCGAGTTCATAACTCATCTGCATGTCCTTCCGCGCATTCTCGGCATCACTGCGGATTTGCTTACCGAGGGCTGCTTGTTCCAAACGCACGCGCTCTGCGGCGGCAGTCTTCTCGGCCACTTGCCCTTCGTTCTTGTTCCAGAACGGCAAGGGGAGCGAGATGCGGAAGCCGATCACACCATTGGTTCTGCGATCATCGCCCGGCGCGTTCTGTGTTTCTGGCCCGGCGAAGATGCCCGCGCTCATGTCCTGCCACTTGTTGGCTTTGGCGAGGCCGATGTCCGTCTGTGAAGCGATGATCTTGGCCTCGGCGAGCTGATAATCCGCACGCATCATCCAGTTGGCTCCTTTGCCTGGCACACTCATGTCAGGGAGTGAGCCAGAGAGTGCGAGTGCAGTATCGGGATCAAGATCCAGCATGGGCTTGAGCGTGCCCAGCAGGCTGCGGCTCTCGCCTTCCAGCTTGCGGGCTTCCACGATGAGGCGCTGGGCGTCCACCTGGGCCTGCGCGGCATCCAGGGCAGAGAGTTCTCCCGCCTTGGCGCGTCCGGTCACGAACTCGGAGAGCTTCGTCGCCAGTGCCGTCTGCTGCTGGCGCAAACCCCGCTGCTGCTCAATGGCTAGAACCTGCACCGCCAAGGTCTGTGCTTCAGAAATCAAGCGCCGCTCGGCGTCCCTCACCTCCAGTTCCGCAGCGGTGACAAGCTGCGCGGTGAGCTGTTTCTCCAGACGCAGGCGCTTGGTGATGGGAAACGATTGATCGAGTGAGAACATGACCTCTCCTGGCGAGAGGTAGGTTTCATTGCGTGAGTCCAGGCCCACGGTGGGATTGGAAAGACGCCCCGCGCCGAGCTGGCGACCGCGAGCTTCCTCCACGGCCATGCGAGCGGCTTTCAGCGATGGATGAGCCGCACGGACACGCGGCCCGATGTCGGAGAGGGAAAGGGTGAGGGCCGGAGCAGATGAAACAGCCGCCAGGAACAACGAGATAGTGAGAGAAATGGAACGAAGCATGAGAAGGGTGGTGGGTTGAGGTTTGCAGGCGTGAACATGCCATGCCTGGAAGTGCAAAAAGGAAATGCCAGTGAGCCTCAGCCGTCAGTCGTGGACGGCAGCGCTGGCAGCCTGCCTCAAACCAAAATCACCATGCAACGCGCCACCTGCACAGCGGCAGATGGCGGACTGTCTCCCCCGGTGTCCAGGGGCGTCTTCATTGAAACATCTTCCACGAGCGTGAGCATCAGCGCCCACTCATGCACCGGCAGCTCGGCGATCTGCACCGCCACAAAGACCGGAATGGCGACCGCTACCAGACTGGAAGGAGCGGCCTGCATGTCCACGTCCAAAGGCGCATGATGCTCTTTCTCGCCTTGGTCGCTGCACTCTTTGCTGGATGTTTCCTCACAAGGCACCTCGTCAGCATGGTCGTCAACGGCCACGCGATGACAGTGCTCCGCCTTCGTCTCCACCGTCTCCTCGCCATGAGCACAGGCATAACCACGCTGCACCCCAAACACCTGCGCACACGCAACGACCAGAACGGCCAGCGTGGGGAGGATGCGTTTGCGGAAAGTGGACATGCGACGGGGTAAGATGCGCTCGCGGCGGGGTTTATTCAATTTTAATTTTGAAGCTCCTGATCCAGGGCTTGGAATCAGGAGCTTTTCGAGGGCTTCAATCACTCATCGCAGGTGCAGGCATATTCGGCGTTGCCACAGCCTTTGCAGATGTAGAGCTGGAGCTTGATGCGGAAGTTCTTGGTTTTGGCTTCGGGGGTGGACTTCGCTTGGAGGACGACTTGGTAGCCTTCGCCTTCCGGGAGCTTGGTTTTGGAGACGAGGATGTCGCCTTTCTTCTCGAACTCGATCTTGGTCTTGCCGGTGGGAGCTTCGGCGGTGGCGGTGATGACTTCGGTGCTGGCGGGCTGGGCTTTCAGCGCGGCGTCATAGACGGCGATGCTGATGGTGCGGTCTTTCTCGACGAAGAACTCGGCTTGCTTGCCGCCGAGATCGAGGAGGAGGCCTTTGCGGGGTCCGGCTTTGACTTTGGCATCCGCAAAAGCAGACGTGGTGGCGAGGGCGGCGATGATGAGGAGGTTTAGCAGTGTTTTCATGGTGTGTTTGTTGGTGGTTTGGTTTTCCGTTCGATCCACTCGTAGAGCACAGGCACGACGAGCAAAGTGAGGAAAGTGGAGGTGAGGATGCCGCCGATGACGACGGTGGCGATGGGGCGCTGGACTTCCGCGCCGGCACCAGTGGCTAGGGCCATGGGCAGGAAGCCGAGACTGGCGACGAGCGCGGTCATGAGCTTGGGGCGCAGGCGGGTGAGGGTGCCTTCGGTCACGGCTTGGCGCAGCTCGCGGCCTTCGGCGCGGAGTTGGTTGATGTAGCTGATGAGCATGATGCCATTCAGCACGGCGATGCCGCTCAAAGCGATGAAGCCGACAGCGGCGCTGATGGTGAAGGGCATGTCGCGCAGATACAAAGCGAAGATGCCACCGGTGACGGCGAGCGGGACGCACATGAAGATGAGCGTGGCCTGCCGGAAGGAACCGAAGCTGAGGAAGATGAGCACGAAGATGAGGGCGAGCGCGAGGGGCACGACGATCATGAGGCGGGCCTTGGCTTCCTGGAGGTTTTTGAACTGGCCGCCGAACTCGAAGTAATAGCCGTCGGGGAATGTGACCTTGTCGCGGATGGCTTGTGTGGCCTCCTGCACAAAGCCTTCGGTATCGCGGCCTCTCACGTTGATGAGCACGCTGACGCGGCGCTGTGTGTTTTCACGGGCAATCTGCACAGGCTGCGGGACGAGGACGATCTTGGCGACTTGGCCGAGGGCGAGCATGCCGCCGTCTTCGGTGCGGAGGGCGAGGCGCTTGATGCCTTCGAGGTCGCTACGGCGGTCTTCACCGAGGCGGACGACGATGGGGCTGCGTCTGTTGCCTTCAATGACAAGGCCGACCTCGGTTCCAGCGAGCGCGGTCTCGATGAGGCGGTTCAACTCGTCGGCGTGGACGTTGAACTTGCGCATGGCTTCGCGGTCGGGTTGAATTTCGATCATGGGGTTCTTGCCGATGTTATCGAACTCGGTCTCGCTGCCGCCACGAATGCCGCCGATGATGCTACGGGCCTCTCCGGCGAGGCGCTCCAGTTCGTCGTAACTGTCGCCAAAGATTTTGCAAACGAGGTCGGCGCGTGCTCCAGCCATGATCTCGTTGAAGCGCATTTGGATGGGCTGGGTGACGAGGATGTTCTGGCCGGGGACTTGATCGAGCAGCGCCTTTCGCATGATCTCGCCGAGGTGTTCTTTGCTGATGGGTTTGCCGTCTTCTTTGCGCCACTGGTCACGCGGCGTGAGCATGAGGTAGGTGTCGGCCACGTTGGGGTTCATGGGATCGGTGGCGATCTCGGCGGTGCCGATGCGGGAGAACATCTCTTTTACCTCGGGGAAGTCGCGGCGGATGACGGCCTCGCTTTGCTTTTGCAACTCAAGCGAGGAGGACAAACCGGCGCTGCTGCTGCGGATGAGCTGGAAGGCGAAGTCGCCCTCGTCGAGCTGCGGGATGAACTCGGAGCCAAGACGCGTGAAGACCCACAGCGAGGAGCCGAACATGATGAGCATGGGCAGCACGATGAGCGGCTTGAAACGCAAGCCGAACTGCAAGAGCGGCGTGTAGAGGCGCTTCGTGAGAGTGACGAGCCAGTTGTCTTTTTCCTGAATCTTCCCACCGAGCAGATAAGAGCACAGCACGGGCATCAAGGTGACGGCGAGCACCAGCGAACCACCGAGCGCGAGCATGACGACGAGGGCCATGGGCTTGAACATCTTTCCCTCGATGCCTTGTAGCGCGAGGATGGGCACATAGACGACGGTGATGATGAGCACGCCGAAGAACATGGGGTTGGCGACTTCCTTGGCGGACTTGAGCACTTCGTCGGTGCGCTCGCGGAGGGTGAGTGTGCGACCGAGCGCGTGCTGACGCTCGCCGAGATGACGCACGATGTTTTCCACCATGACGACTGCGCCATCAATGATGAGGCCGAAGTCGATGGCTCCGAGGCTCATCAAGTTTCCGCTGATGTGATAGCGCACCATGCCGGTCATGGCGATGAGCATGGAAAGCGGGATGACGAGGGCGACGATGAAGGCGGCGCGGAAGTTTCCCAGCAGCGCAAAGAGCACGACGACGACGAGCAGTGCGCCCTCGGCCAAGTTCTTTTCCACCGTGGCGATGGTGCGGCTGACGAGATCACTTCGATCATACAAAGCGCGGATGACGACGCCTTGCGGGAGCTTGGGCTGGATCTCGGTGAGCTTGGCTCGCACGGCCTGGGCGACGAGGCGGGAGTTTTCGCCCGCGAGCATGATGGTGGCTCCGATGAGGGCTTCCCGCCCATCATCGGTGGAGGCTCCGGTGCGGAAGGCGCTGCCGATGCTGACGGTGGCGACTTCGCTGAGCAGGATGGGCTTCACACCGCCTGCGAACTTGAGCGGGATGGCGAGGATTTGCTCGATGTCATTCACGCGGCTGGTGGCGCGGACGATGAGCTGCTCACCACCGATCTCGACGTAACCGCCGCCTGCGTTGCGGGTGTTTTGCTCCACGATCTCCGCGAGCATGTCGAGCGACATGCCACGCGCGGCAAGGCGTGCGGGATCAGGCTGAATGACGATCTGCCGCTGATAACCGCCGCTGGTATTGACCTCCGCGACACCGGGCGTGCCGCGTAAAAGCGGCTTCACTTGATACTCCTGGATTTGCGCGAGGGCCATGAGCTGGGCCTCGCGGGTGGCGGGCTTGTTGGCGGCGTCGGCGCTGTAGTCGAGGCCATAATAAAAGATTTCGCCAAGGCCGGTGGCGACGGGCGCGAGCTTGGGCGTGAGGCCGGGCGGGAGTTCATCGAGCACGGCTTGCAGGCGCTCGGTGACGAGCTGGCGGGTGCGGTAGAGGTCCACGTCGTCATGAAAAACCATGGTGACCTGTGAGAGGCCAAACTTGGACAAGGAACGCAGCTCCACCATCTGCGGAAGGCCCGCCATTTCGCTTTCGATGGGGAAGGAGACGAGCTTTTCGATCTCCTCGGGGGCGAGGGCGGAAACGGCGGTGTTGATCTGCACCTGCGGGTTCGTGATGTCCGGCACGGCATCAATGGGCAGATGAATGGCCGACCACGAGCCGATGCCGATGAGGATGAACGTGGCAAGCAGCACAGCGGCACGCTGCCGCATAGCGAAGGTGATGAGATGGGAAAGCATGGTTTAGTGGGAGGGTTTCGCTGACTCGGCTTTGGCATCCTTCAAAATGGCAAACCCGCCGCGCAGAACGATGATGGTGATGAGCAGACCGATGACGAGGTCTGGCCAGCGTGAACCAGTGAGTGCCACAATAACCGCCGCACTGATGACACCCAGATTTGCCAGCACGTCGTTGCGGGAGAAAAGCCAGCTCGCCCGCATGTGAACGCCGCCATCGCGATGCCTGCTGATGAGGCGAAGGCAGGTCATATTCGCGACGAGCGCGGCCATGGAGACGGCAACCATGAGCCATGACACTGGCTCGCTGTCGGTGAAAACACGCCGCAGAATGTCCGTCAGCATGGCGAGAGCGATGGTGATCTGGAGAAAGCCACTGAGTCGGGCGGCCATAACTTTTGCAGCGTCCGCTTTACGAAGCCGTTGATGGTGAGCGTGGGTGGAACGTCGGGCGGCCATAACTTTTGCAGCGTCCGCTTTACCAACGGCATAAAGGCCGACGCTATATACCAGGGCATCCGCGAGCATGTCGAGCGAGTCCGCGAGCACGCCCGTGGAGTCAGCCAGGATGCCGACGATCATCTCCGCGACAAACATTGCAGCGTTGATGATCAGGAGGATGCGGAGCACGCGCGTCTGCTGTGCATCGCGTGCCTCAAATTCACAGTTACAAGACGACATGGAGTAGGGAATGGGATCGAATGTTTCTCAATGGCCGCAGGTGCAGGCTTTGCCGCCGCGCAGGACTTGCAGTTCGGCGAGCCAGAGGGACATGACGGGCGTGGTGACGATCTCATCGCCGGTGTAGAGGCCATCGGTGATCTCGACGTGATCGCCGCTGCGTGCGCCGACCTTGACGGGGGTGCGCAGGTAGAACTCGTCGTTCTTTGCATACACAAAGGTGCCCTCGGCGGTGGTGAGCAGCGCGGCCTGTGGTATCGCGGTCACAGCATCGCCGGCGGGAAAGCGGAAGGTGGCGGTGATGGCACTGCCTGCCTCGATGGGCGCGGTGGTTTGCACGGTGACTTCAAAATCACCAAGCGTGACATACGGTGCCTTTTCAACGCGGAGCACGCTGCCTTTCGCGGTGCCAAGCTCGACCTCCATGCCGGGCTGCACACGCGCGGCTTGATCGGCAGTGAGCCATCCGCTGGCCTCGTTGCCGCGCTGCATGGCCTGCACGGTGATGGTGAAGGCGGGGGCGATCTTTTCCTCCTCCACTTCGGCGGTTTGCAGATGGATGGACTGCGCCATGAGCGCGGTGAGGGCCACGCCTTTGCCTTCCCTGAACTGTGCGCCGTTTTCCGGTGCGGTGGTGTGCTCAGTGGAAGGGCTGGCGGAGGATTCGCTGCAACTGGTGAGCGTGGCGGCGGTAACGATGAGAGACAGGATGAGCAAGAGTTTCATAAAGAGGTGAAGTTAGTTTTTGGCGGTGATGAGGCTGCCGGGTGCGCCGGTGAGTTCTTCGAGTGTGAGAGCGGCCTCCAGCGCCTCGGTTTGCGTGCTGTGGATGGCTTCGACGGCTTCGAGATACTTGTCCTGAAGCTCGACAAAGGTGCTCATGGGCACGGCACCGAGTCTGAAATGCCTGTCCGCGAGCGCGGCGGCATCGCTGAACTTCGTGACGGCATCGCCCTTCCACACGGCGAGGCGTGACTGCTGCGTCTGGTAGATGAGCATGCTCTCGGTGACCTGCCGCTCCACCTCGCGCTGTGCGGCAGCGAGCGTGGCCTGCGCCTGTATCTGCCGTGCCTCGGCATTGGTGACCTCTGCTTTGCCATTCTTCCAAAACGGCAGCGGGAAGGAGATGCCGATGCCTGCCACGGTCTGGTCATCGAGGGTGCGGGTGTTTTGCACCTCAACAAAGGGGCCGATGGTGAAGGCGGGGTAGCGCTCGTTCTTTGCCAGCTCGACCTTGAAGCCCTGCTGCTCCAACTCGGCACGGCGCAGGCGCAGCTCGTAGTGATTCTTCATCGCGGAGCCGAGGAGGGAGAGCAGCGCAGGCGCGGGCTTGGCATCCAGCGGGCCGCGCTTCACGATGAGCGGCGCATCGGCGCGGCGGCCCATGAGCTGGTTCAGCTCCAGCAGCGCCTTTTGCACCTCCACGCCTGCCTTTGATGCCCGCGACTCCGCCACGAGCGCCGCCGCCTCGATGGTGGCGATCTCAAGCTGCGGCGCGATGCCCGCTGGCTCGCGCTGCACCATGACCTCACGCAGCGAGGCATAACGTGCGGCGACTTCATTTGCGGCATTAGCGAGATCTTGCTGCGCGGACAGCGTGAATGCCAGCACGCGGACACGGGCCGCGAGATGAAAGCGAAACCGCTCCAGCCCCAGCTCCGCCATGGCGATGTCGCGGTTCGCAATGGCCTTGCGCAAGCCAAGTCTGCCGGGCCACTCGATGGGCTGCGCCAGC
>CAUJJC010000086.1 GCA_963204975.1 Verrucomicrobiota bacterium
TGGCGTCGTTGAACCAGTTCGTCGCAATCTGAAGCGCGATGCAGGAGAGCAGCGTGCACGCAGCCAGCCAGGGATGCCATTGCCCGCCAAACCGCCAGCCGATCACCGTGCCCACGAGCACAGGGGCAATGGCCGCCCCGAGCGTCTTGGGGCGGGCGGCGTCGATCCAGTCTTTTGCGGAAGCCATGGCCTTTCATGACCGCAAGGGCTGCCTGGAGTCAAGCGCACGAATGAAGACTTGCGCAGCCCGATGCCTCGCGGCATCAAGGGCAGACTGTGCATCTCCATTATCATCTCATTTCCCAGCTCGTGGACGCCCTCGTCGATACGATGGCCCGGGGTTTCTACGTGGACAAAGTCATCGAGCGCCGTTTCAAGTCGCACCCGAAGTGGGGCGCTCGTGACCGGCGCATGTTTGCGGAGAGTGTGTATGAGATCGTTCGCTGGTGGCGCTGGCACTGGCACCTCGCCGGGCTGCCCGATGCCGAGTGCCTCATCCCTGAAAAAATCACCCTGGAGCGCGCCTGGTTGGTCTGGGGTGCTTATTGGTGCTCGAAGACGGAAGAGGTGCCCCAGTTCGTGGAATGCGGCAGCCTGAATGCCGATGAGATCGCCAACCGAGAGGAAGAAAAAGTGGCTCCTGCCATTCGTGCAGCCATTCCCGACTGGCTGAACCAATTGGGCAAAAGCCAGGTGGGTGAAGACTGGCCCGACCTCCTGCGCGCGCTCAATCGCCCTGCCGATGTCTTCCTCCGTGCCAATACGGTGAAGATCCAGGCGAAGCCTCTCAGGCTGAACCTGGCCAAAGAAGAGATCGAGGCCGACCTCGTGCCCGGCGTGCCCGATGCGCTTGTGCTCGCCAAGCGGCAGAACGTCTTCAAAAGCCAGAGCTTCTTCCACGGCCTGTTCGAGGTCCAGGACGGCGGATCGCAGATGATCGCTCCCTTCCTTCAGGTGGAGCCCGGCATGAAGGTGGTGGACGCCTGCGCCGGAGCCGGTGGCAAGGCCTTGCACCTCGCCTGCCTCATGAAGAACCAAGGCAACATCGTCGCCCTCGACATCCATCAGTGGAAGCTCGACGAACTCGCCAAGCGCTACCGCCGCAACAAGATCGGCATCATCGAGCCCCGCCTGATCACCGGACCGAGCGTGATCATGAAGCTCAACAAAAAGGCCGACCGCGTGCTCCTTGACGTCCCCTGCTCCGGCACCGGCGTGCTGCGCCGCAATCCCGATGCCAAGTGGAAGCTCACGCGCGAAGAACTCGACCGTCTGACCAAGCTCCAGGCCGAAATCCTGCGCGATTACTGCCAGATGGTAAAACCCGGTGGCAAGCTGGTCTATGCAACGTGCAGCGTGCTGCCCATGGAAAATCGCCATCAGATCGACGCCTTTCTCAAGGAGCACAGCGATGAATGGACGCTGGAGGACGAGGAGAACTGGACGCCGAACAAGAACGGTTTCGATGGCTTCTACGCCGCTCGACTGGCTCGGAAAGAAATGCCCAAGGCCTGATCGCAAGCCGCGCTCGTGTGCGGGTGTTGCGTTTGAGTCCGCCCATCTTGCCCCGGATTGACTTCGCTCTCTGGGGCAAAGATGATCCGGCGGCATGAGCAGCTTTCGCATTAGGCCCCGGTTTACGCATGTGATCGATCTCGGAGTCGATGCCGCGCGAGAGCAGATCGTGAACCGAGTGAAGGCCAATCAATCCCGCTGTGAGGTGAAGAACTTCCCTGGGTTCATCTGCCTGCGCATTCCGGAGCAGGATCGCCATTACTGGACACCACGGCTCAATCTCAGCCTGGAAGCCACCGATGATGGCAAGACGCTCGTCACCGGCACCTATGGGCCGAATGCCAATATGTGGGCGTCTTACCTTTACGGCTACCTGCTGGTCGGCACCCTTGGTTTGTTTTCGGGCATCCTGGGCTTTTGCCAGTGCTGGCTGGGCATGTCGGCCTGGGCCTTGTGGATTTTCAGCGCCATGGCAGCCATCGCCGTCGGCATGTATTTGATGGCCCAGTTTGGCCAGAAGCTTGCCGCCCGGCAGACCTTCCTGCTGCATCAGATCTATGAGTCTGCCATTGGCGAGGAAGTGGACATTCGCTGATGACCGACGAGTTCGCACGACGCTCCATCCGTCGGCAAAAAAGTTCCGCTCGGTGATCGCTCTTCAGGATTCGAGACTTGATTTCGATGCTGGGACTCCCCCTTATAGCAGTCCTGCGAAACCATCAACCCGCCCCACCCCTCTCATGAAAGCCTCAATCGCCCTCGCCTCCCTCGCTCTCACCGCGATCTCCACTTTTGCCAAGGAGCCCGTCTCCACCGGCCCCGTCACCACAGCCACACCCGATCACGCCTGGGAAATCTCCGCTGGCGTGCAGTGGCAGGAAATGAACATGCAGTGGGATACCAAAGCGCTGCCCGCCATCAATGCGCGCGCCTTCACCCGCAAGGAATCCGATCAAGTGGCCGCCCCTGCCGTGACCATCTCGAAGAAGATTGCCCAGGTCAGAAACACTCAGCTTCTCATGTCCCTCGGCTGGAGCCGCGCGGAAGCGAGCTGGGAGAGCGGTGAGTTCGAGGCTGGCGAAGGTGCTGACGAAATCTACACCTCCGACATCTCCGACTTCGAAGTCTCAATGAACCGCTTCGTGCTCGCTCTGGAAGCACGCACTGACCTCGGTGGCGGCTTCTCCGCCAGCGTGCTCGCGGGTCCCACACTCACCCTCGTGAATGGCGACTTCTTCGGCACGCAGGAAACCTTCCAGCACGTCGTGGAAGGTGAGTTCGGCGTCTTCCGCTACGGCACCAAGGCCTCCGCCTCGGGCACTGAAGCAGCTTTCGGCGTAATGGGCGGAGCTAGCCTGCGCTACACCTTCCCCTGCAACCGCCTGTTCGTTCAGGTGCAAGCTGGCTACAACTGGAGTGAAGAGGTCCGCTTTGGCTCGTCCCAGATCGGCGCGAAATTCGATGGCAGCACCTGGGCCGCAGGCGTCTCCGTCGGCTACAAGTTCTAGCCCTCACTTCACAAAGCCCCTGTCAGTCATCTCGTGATTCAATCGCTGGAGTTCCCAGCGGCACACACTACCAAGCGCTGTGTGAACCATGAGATGGCTGCCATCAGCATCGAAGAGTATGTGCCCATCGCCCAGCCAGCCTGCGTAAGCGGGCAATGCTAGGCGCTGGGTTTCTTGCATCGTGCGGGCATCAATCAATCGCAGATGATCCTCGCCCAAGGCCGCCAGGTAGCGTCCGTCCGGTGAGAGCACCAGTCCGTGGGCGCGTGCCAACGGCGGCACCGGAAGCTCCTGCCAGTCATCCGTGCTGAAGCTTCGCAATTCCTTGCCCAGGTTGCAAAGCAAACGCCTACCATGCGAATCAGCGATCAACTGCATCACCGTCTCGCCCTTGATGAGCGTGAGCAGCAGCTTGCCGTCTGGGAGAGACCAGAGACGCAGATCACGTGAGCGGTAGCTGCTCGTCGCCAGCCAGGTGCCCTGTGGTGAGAGTGCGGCGGCGAGCCCGCCCGGATGCTTGAGACGAACGCTTTGCCGAGTCGCAGGTGTGAACACGATGAACTCCCCGGCGCTGTTATTGTTGAGCACTAGATGCTGACCGTCAGCGCTGATCTCGCGAATCAAACTGCCATGCCTCACGTTCGTCTCCGTGGGTAAAGAGACCGCTTCGCCCTCGTTCTCCAACAAATACGAAGTCAGTGCCGTATCCCAGCCGCTGAGCCAAAGCAGGCGGCCACCTTGGCCAAACTGAGCACTGAGCCACTGGCCTGGCGCTTTCGGGAAGGCATGAATCAGCCGCGCAGAATCAAGGTTCCACAACCGGCAGCCTGCCTCGTCGATCACCGCCGCAAGCCGGCCATCCGCACTGAAAGCTGCGCTGCCGAGGTTCTCACTGTGCGGCTCTTCTTGTAGCGGCGACAGCACTCGAACCACATCACCACCCTGGAAGCTAAACACCTCAGCACTGCCATCCTCGCATCCACCGAACAAGCTACCTCCATCCTCGCTCCACCAGAGACTGCGATGCGGCTGATGCTCTTGCACCGCACGCATGATCTCCTCGCCTCGCGCGCCATGCCAGAGGCGCACATGCGTATCCATCGACGTGCTGACCAGTTCCTGACTGCGAGGGCGAAAGCTCACCCGAATAGGCACAGCTTCATGGCCGCTGAGACGATGCCTGAGCGTGCCATTCGCCTCCCAAATGTAGATGAAGCGATTGTCGCAGCCCGTTGCGATGAGTTCACCGCTCCAGTCGATACTGTTAATGAGAAGCGGATGCTCACAGGTCGCGATGAGGTGAGCATCGCTGACTCGAATCAGCTTCACCACTCCACTCCCTGCGTCAGCGATGGCAAGCCGTGCGCCATCATCATCGAGCTTCAGCATGGCACCTGCCTTGAAGCCAGAAAGGCGTTTGATCTCACGGTTCGATGTCACCTCACGAACCAAGATGTCGCTGCCTTCCATTGTCGCTATGCGCTCACCATTGGCGCTTCGCGAGGGATCAGGCGCTTTAGCTTTGTCATTGGTAGGAGAAAGCCGTCGCAGCGCACCGATCTCTGGCAATGCGAGACAAGCGGCGACCTCGTTGCGAATCTCCATCGAAGGTCTAATCGCCCAGGCCTCGCGCAGCTTTGCCAGCGCCTCCGTGCGACTGCCCGCAAGGCGTGTCTGGCGCAGCGAACGTGCCTCGGAGATGAGCAACGTGCGATGCTCCATCCGTGCCTGATGTCGTGCAAAGGCTAGCGAGCCGCCGACGAGACCGCTGATGAGCAATACGATGATCGCGAGCATTGCGGCGATGCCGGGATGCCGCCGCGTCCAGCGCCAGAGCCTTCCGGGTAGGCTGATGGGCCGTGCGAGAATGGCGCTGCCATTGAGGAAGCGGCCCAAATCTTCCGCGACATCCGTTGCGGATGCGTAGCGAGCCTCGGGAGCTTTTTGCAGGCACTTCAGGCAGATCGTTTCCAGATCACGCGGCACGCTGGGATTCAGTTTGCGCGGCGAGAGCGGTTCGTTCTCACGAAGCTGCACGAGGATGGCATCCAGCGTGGGTCCCTGAAACGGCGGGCGACCGGTGAGCAGATGGTAAAGCAACGCGCCAAGCCCATACACATCCGTGCGCACCTCGGCACTGCCCGCGAGCGCTTGCTCCGGCGCTGCGTAACCAGGTGATCCAAGCACCTGGCCCGTGCGTGTGAGCTGCGCGGCGGTGGTGCTGGAAGTTCCGATGCGGGCGATGCCGAAGTCGGTGATGTGCGGCTCGTTCTCCTCATCGAGCAAGATGTTCGACGGTTTGAGATCGCGATGCAGCACACCGTGCTCGTGCGCATGTTGCAGCGCCTCCACTACAAGCTTCACGCACCTCGCCGCCTCATGCGCATCCATGGGGTGCTCGCGCACGAGCTGCTCCAGGCTCTTCCCGGCGATGTGCTCCATGCTAAACCACGGCACGCCATCGTCCTCGCCCACATCAATGATACTCACGATGCCGGGATGCCGCAGCCGCGCCGCAGCCTGCGCCTCGCGATGAAAGCGCTCGCGCTCTTCTTTGCCCGCGAACTGCGCCCGCAGCAGCACCTTCACCGCCACCACGCGGTCCAGCCCGCGCTGCCTCGCCCGGTAAACCACGCCCATGCCGCCGCGCCCGATCTCCTCAAACAGCTCGCAGCTCGCCAGCCGCGTCCACGGCACCTCGTCCTGCGTGAGCGGCTCGTCCTCCTCCCCAAACGTGATCTTGAACAAGCACCGCGAGCAATGTGTGCCCGCCACCTGCACCCCCGTCAACACGCCGCCACAAGTGGCGCAGGTGGTGGTGTTTGATGGTGCTTCGGTGGGCATTGGGTTGGTTTACTCCGCGTTTGAAGTCTGTGATTACAGAAGAGCGGCGCTTTCAGCGCTTGCGCAGGCGTTTGAGCTGTTCGCCGACGCGGACGATGGCATCGATGGCGGGTTTCAGCTCGCAGCCGATGTCGGTGAGAGAATACTCGACCGTTGGTGGTGAAGTGGGCTGCTCCAGACGCTGCACGACGCCCATCTCGACGAGGTGACGCAGGCGCTGGGTGAGCATCTTCGCAGACACGCCGGAGAGATCGTGTTTCAGCTCGCTGAACCGGCGCGGTCCGCCGCTGAGATACCAGATGATGTTCGGCGTCCATGCGCCGCCGAGGAAGCTCATGCAGAGCTTCAGCGGACAGGCGGGCGGCGGTGGGGTGACTTTGCTTTTGCGGCGCGGGACCATGGTGAGTGGAGTGGTGGTTACTGATTGGATACCGGATTCCGTGGGTGTGACAAGGCTGGTGGTTTACAAAAGTAACCGCAGGCATGAAATCACCGCCTCACTCTATGAACATCCTCGAAGCCATCGAAACCCGCCGTTCCATCAAGCACTACGATTCCGCCCACGTCATGCCGGAGGTTGATGTCCATCGCTTGATGGAGCTGGCGCGGCTCGCGCCGTCCTCCTTCAACATGCAGAACTATCGCTTTG
>CAUJJC010000087.1 GCA_963204975.1 Verrucomicrobiota bacterium
GTCTTGCCTGCCTTGCTTTACTTTCAACTCATCGACCGCTTCAGTCAGAGCGACCATGCCTCGCTGCATATCCTCGAGCTGCTTTTTCACCATCTCGTCCCGCATTTGGGCCTCTTTTTGGATCTGCCTGTAAAAGTTCAATGCAGTGTCTTGCCGCTGCTCGCAGCTTACAAGACCAAGAAATAACGCCACTGAAAGACGCATGGTAGCTCGCGTGATCATAATCTATACTCTCCCATTGTTCCGCCCACTCTGAACTATCTAAAGACGTTCTCAAAGAGTTTTGTTCCCTAGAACAGAACTAAACTGAGGCCACCACACATGCCTGTAGATGCCCAAGCCTTCAGTTCCTGAGAGCTGCCTTGAGGGCCTGCAGTTCCTCATCAATATCAGATTCGGCGGGACTCGTCAGCGTGTCAGCAATGGCATCCCGGAGGCAATCTCTGAACTTCTTGCGCAGGCGGCTCACCATCTTTCTAGCAGCGGTCTCGGAGATGCTCATCTTCGCAGCCAGTTCTTCATAGCTGCCTTCGGCTGAATGCATTGGCGACAGGAAGGGCTCTGCGGCTGCAAATTCATCCCCCTTGCCAGCAGCGGCTTCCATTTCCCCCAGGCGTTTGAGTGCCGTATTGAGCACTGAGATGGCCCAGGTCCTTTCATACAAGGTCTCGGGAGTTGACTCATCCGTAGGCTCCCAGGCATACATGTCTTCTCCGGCCAGCATTTCCAGGGACAAGGCCTCGACGCCTCCACCGCGTTTGAGCGCGCTGCTGCGATCATGCACATCGCTCGCAAATCGTCGAAAGGCGGTGATGAGGAACGTGCGCATTTTCCCCTGATCGGGACAAGCGCTGGCAAACAAATTCTGATCCAGCACATTGCAAAAGAACCCCTGGGTCAGATCTTGGGCGTCTTCTGGACTATGCCCGAAGCGACGCGCAAATGAGTAAATCGGATACCAGTAGTTTTTGCACAGATCATTGATGATGGCCTGTGCTTTCACGACGTCGTGCTGCTGGCGCAGAGAGAGAACGGCGGTCCAGCGAGTAAGGGGGAAGGGAGAACCTCCTGCATTTGGCATCATGGCGGACGATTCGGCTTCCTCGCAAACAAGTCAACCTACGGTGCAGTTCACACGTCAATGTTCAGACGTTCGCCAAACAAACTAGCCGCCTGATCGAGTAGTATGCGGAGAATGACCTGCTCGTGGACAGGAGTAACGGACTTGCCCGCCCCCTCTTGGGATGTCTTGAGCACTTCGGCTGCCGCCTCGACGACGTAATGGAAGTCCTCACGGGCGCTAAGGACACCGAAATGATGCCCCACCATTGACTGTGCAGCCCGAGCTGTGAGAGCCAAAACTTGGGACTTCGAGGAACTCGCCTTTTCTAGCCACGTTCGTGCCACTTCCCAATCGCCTGCGCGCAGCTCTTTCATCCCTATGACGAAATCACCCAATTCACTCTCGATCCCCAGTCCCTGATAGGTTTCCAAATGGGCTTTGATCAGCGCAAGGTGATCAGAATCTGTGTAAGGCATCAACATGGCCGCCCGGCAGATTTCCACCCGGTCTTCGGGCATCATGGCCGGCTGAAGTCGCGCCAGCAACTCCCGTCGATCATCCTCGTAGCCTTCGTTATCGCCAGCGGCCAGGCCGTAGATGGCGGCCCTCACCCGGTGAGATGTCGTGGCTGGATCTAACCGATCCGCTGTCCTGAGGTCCCTGGCTGCGGCTTTGAAATCACGATTGCGAATGGCGACTTCAGCTCTTGTCGTGAAGAAATCCGAGGCTTCCACCCCCTTGCCCGCCGCCTTGCCCACATCGTCTGAAAGCAATCCCGCAGCCTCCAGAATCAGTTCGGTTCGTTCTTCACCGGTCACATTCTCAGTTGCGTCCGAGGCCTTCAAAAGGGCCTGCGCCAGCTTGGTGCAGTTTCGCACTACCTTTGCCTTGTCCGCCCCACCACGGTTGACAATATCCATGTTTCTAAGCTCGCGAAGAATGAGGATTTCAGCATCCATGGAGTCACTTGATTCGGCGACGCTCAATGCATGATCCAGCTCGGCTGCTGCTTTGGCATGATCTCCTAGATGCAGCAGCACCACAGCCGCTCGGTGCAGCGCAAAGGCATCCTCGCGTCCCATCACCTTTTTTCGGCTGGCCACTTCCTGAAGGGCAAATTCACGAGCTTCCTCTAGTTTGCTCTGCTTCATGCAAATAGCGGCTCTGATCCGATCCATGTCAGCGGTCACGAGTTCTTTCCCGTTACGAGTTTCAGAAGCCCCTCCCAAGAGCACTGTCATGGCGTCGTCCAGTTCCTCGATCGCCTGATCAAAGTTTCCGGCATTTGCAGCCAATAGGGCAGCTTCGCGGTAAATCCATCCTGAGGCCGTGGTGCCCATCACCTCCTTGCGGCTCGGTCCTTGGAGCAGGGACTGAAGCTGGGCATCTGCGGCATCAGCCTCCCCCTGGCAGCGAAGCATTCCAATCTTGAGCGCCACCGCTTCCCAGAGATCTTCCTGATTCCCTGGATGCTGGGCAAAGGCTTTGATCGCCTCTTCGATCACTGGCATGTCCTCATGGATCTGCCACCTCCACGCCCTCTCCTCATGCAGCCGGAGCTTGCACCGGACGATCATTTTCTGGAACTGCGCCTCCATCAATGGAACGCGATCTGGGAAATGCTCCCGACAAGAAGCCAGCGCGTGCTGAAATAACCGCAGAGCTTCCTCCAGCTCATTCAATTCAAGACGCGCGCGGGCCAGCATCTCGCACACTGCCATATCGATCTCCGGCTCGCCTTGCAGGCGATCCAGCCTTTGCTGATTCGCAATGTCCAGAAGGTCACGAAGTGACTCAGTCGATAGCGCACTTTCTTGAAGCGTTATTTTGCGGAAAATTTCAGCCTGGAACTCGGAGACCCGCTGGGTTTTCCTCTGTTCCGCATGGCTCCGCTCCTCTGCGGCCAGCATACGGTTCAAGGACTCGGCGCGCTTAACGGAAGCCCATAGCGTAGCGGCCACACCAGCCACCAATGCAGCGAAGATGACCGCGCCCGAAAGGAAGACAGCCTTGTTGCGCCTGACCATTTTGCCCAGCACATACATGGCCGTGGGCGGGCGGGCTTGAACCACATCATGGTTTAAATGCCGCCGCACATCCTGAGCAAGTTCGAGGGCGCTTTCATAGCGCCGGGCACGATCATTCTCCAGGGCCTTGAGCGTGATCCAATCGAGATCGCCCCGAATCTCCTGGCGCAAACGCTTGGGGCTGCTTCGGCGCTTTTCAGCGACGGTCAATTGCCAGGCTGAGGGCTCTCGATCACTGAAAAGAGAACTCGGGCGCACGATGTCGCCATCTCTCACCCGCCGAAAAACTTCATCCGGCGGCAGCTTGTCGAGAGAGCCAGGAGGAATCGGCGTCCGTCCAGCCAACAGCTCAAACAAAATAACACCCAGCGAGTAAGTGTCCGAGCAGGCATCCACATCGCGTGCGCTCCCCGCCTGCTCCGGGCTCATGTAATAAGGCGTGCCCAGGATCATCCAGCGCCCCGTGACAAAACTCGCCGTTTGGTTTCCTTGCAACGTGGTGGGCCCGAGGGCTTTGGCGATGCCGAAGTCGATAATCTTCGGAGCCGGGCGTCCGTCTTGCACCTCCACCAGGATGTTCGACGGCTTGAGATCACGATGCAGGATCGCCTTGGTATGAGCATGCTGAACGGCCTGACATACGAGACTGAACAACTGGAGCCGCTCCTCGATAGGCAGACTCTCCCGATCACAATACTCCGTGATGGCTGGTCCTTTCACCAACTCCATGACAAAGAACGGACGTCCATCAGGTGCGGTGCCCGCATCCAACACTTTCGCGATGCCAGGATGATCCATCACGGCCAATGCCTGCCGCTCCGCCTCGAACCGCGCGATAATCTGCCGGGTATCCATCCCCGGCTTGATGAGTTTCAGAGCCACCTCTCGCCGGATGTCATCCCGTTGCTCAGCCTTCCACACAATGCCGCACCCGCCTTCCCCCAGAGGTTCCAGGAGAATGTATCGTCCGATCCGCAACCCTGCCTCCGGTGCCCACGCAGGAGCAGTAAAAGGACGCTCGTGCTCATCCGTATCGGTGAAGCCCAGATCGAATAGCGCCTCATAGCGCTCGACCGGACTAGACCCCGGCCCTCTGGCAGCGCGATCCGCACGCCGATGAATCGTCGTCAAATCATCCCCGTTGTCTGGTTTCTCATCCATTTCCGCAACTTTCTTCTGAACAGATAACCGGAAGCTCCTCGCCCGTCTTGCGATAACTTGCGGCAGAAAGAGGACTAATCGGCGCGCAAAAAGCGAAGCAATGAACCGCCGCCGCTACCAGTTATAAAGGATAACGAAAGCGCATTCCCGAAGTGCCTGAGGCAGCGATCAGAAACGCGATGGAAGCAATGTCCCTCCGAAGTTCGCTTGCACACGAAGTCGAACAGTGTTTTCCTCGCGTCGTTCCAGTGGATGAGTCAGATTTCGACCGCTTGGAATCACTCCCTCCAACTCAACCCATCCCTTTATTTCGCTTATGTCATCAGCCTGGGGAAGCCGACCTCATTATGGTGAATTCACAATCGTAGGCGCTGCCGAAGGACGCCCTCGCTTACTGGGTGAAGGAAGCTTCGGCAAGACCTTCGAGGCTGTCCGCATCGACAAAGTCGCAGGCGGACAAATTGAAGAACGCGTGGCGCTCAAGGTCCTGAATCCCAGCCTGCGGATCAACCCGGCCAAACGATTCCAGTGCTTGCAGGAGCTGTCCGCTCTCTCGAAGCTCCGCCACCCCAATCTCATTCGCTGCATCAAGGCCGGTGAAGAAGATGAGACAAAAGAGATTTTCTTCGCCATGGATCTCTGCCTTGGTGGCGACCTAGCGAAACTGGTCAAAAGATGGGGCCCGCTGCCCGAGCGCGTGGCCGCAGTGATCGGGTTCCAGGTCGCCTCAGGGTTGCAATTGGTCCACCGTGAGCAGCACGTTCATCGCGACATCAAGCCGACGAATATCATGCTCGCGGAGGAGTTGTCTCCCGAGTTGAGCCTTGATCAACTGACGCAAATGCTGGAAGACGATCCCAGCATTTGTCGCGTGGTTGACTTCGGACTGGTGGGCACCACGCTCAACGCCCAGAGTGCCAGCGGAGCAGCACCGCAGCACAAGTTTGTCGGCTCGCCGATGTATGCGAGCCCCGAACAGATTCGCGAGCAGCCCGATATTGATGGGCGCACTGACATCTACGCCCTGGGCATGACTTTGTGGTATCTAGTTCAGGGCCGCGGCCCCTTGCTGGATGAGCGCGGTGACGAGTTGAAGCACCCCCACGATGCCATGGAACGGCATCTCGATGAGGAGGCTCATGAAAAGCGCCTGCCACCTCGTTTGAGCCCCGAGTTCCGCTCCATCCTGGCCAAGATGGTCGCCAAGCGGCCAGCTGATCGCTATGCAAACGCCAAGGAGCTTTGCGTAGCATTCACCCGATACCTGTCGTCCAGTGGACCTCCGAATCCCTTCGTGATGGTGTATCGCGGACCAATCTCTTCGCTCTACGATTTTGATCCCAATGAATCAACGAGTGGAAGAAGCCACTACCTAGCCAAGCACCGGCCCACTGGTGATCGCGTCCGCCTCACCCTGGTGGAAGACCTCGACAGCCACCAACCGCGTGCAGACCTGGACGATGTCATCGCCAAGTTGTCCTTGCTAGCAAAAGAACTTCGGAGGCCAGACTCCCCCCCAAGTCTCCTGGGTTTCCGAGAGATCTTGGACTGTGATGATGTCGTCGCTTACACAGAAATGGCTCCTGCAGGCCCCTCCTTGGCATCGATTATTCAATCGCGCGCAGCGGCCAAACGTCCTCTTTCTTTCCACGAAGCCGAACGAGTATTCCGCCCTATTGCCGAGACTCTCGATTACCTCATCGCCCATGGCTGGGATCGCATATCGCTGCCATGCGAGCAGGTGTGGCTCTGCCCAGTTCATCAGGATGGTGCCTTTTCTGACAAACAGTTGCTTAGCACTCGCCTAACAGAATGGCCCGAACTTCGCGTTCAACTCAGTGGCATGTGGGTTCCTCCACTGCCTGGAACGGATGCGAGTTCGTCCATGTCATCCATGGCCTCGGTCATGGCATCAATGGGTGTTTCAGGCTCCTCATTTATTCTTGCTGACTCGCTCCGGCATCCCGTCTCAGCCTTCCTTCGCCTGATTTATCGGACACTGACCGCCTCGGACATTCCAGACATCGCCGACACGCTGGCTTCTGGCTATGTCCCCACGGCTAGCCTCGAAACGGCCTCGAATAACCTTCTTCGAGATTTACTGTGTCGTCGCAAACCGTGGCCATCCGTCACGCTGATCCTCAACGAATTTTGTGCTAACGAAGGCATTTCGGTATCACTGCCTGGACCTGGACCTGGACCTGGACCTGGACCTGGACCTGGACCTGGACCTGGACCTGGACCTGGACCTGGACCTGGACCT
>CAUJJC010000088.1 GCA_963204975.1 Verrucomicrobiota bacterium
GTGCCCGTGCGTGATCCAGAACTGCGGCGACAGATTCGTGCCGTCGCTTGGGACCAAGCTCAGGTGACAGATGCCTCACTGTTGGTGGTGATGTGCGCGGATCTGAAAGCGCATGAGCATCAGCCGGAGCGCTACTGGAGCCACGCGCCACAGGCCGTGCAGGACATCCTGGTGCCTGCGCTGAAGGGCTTCTACACCGGCAAGGACCAACTCATCCGCGACGAAGCGATGCGCTCGACGGCGCTGGGCGGCATGACGCTGATGCTGGCGGCTCGCGGTCTCGGTTACGAGACCTGTCCGATGGTGGGATTCGATCCCGAGGCTGTCTCCAAGATCATCCGCCTGCCAGCGGACCATGCGATCAGCTTCATGATCGCGATTGGCAAAAGTCTGCAGGAGCCGTGGCCACGTGGAGATCGCCTCGACAAGAGTGAAACCGTGATCGTGAACCAGTTCGCTGCATGAGCATGAATGCGTTCACCTCACGGCTCGGCATTCAGCATCCGATCATTCAGGGACCGTTTGGTGGCGGGCTGTCCTCCGTGCGGCTCGCGGCAGCGGTTTCCGAGGCGGGCGGCCTCGGTTCCTTCGGAGCGCATCATCTGTGCCCTGCGCAGATGCGTGAGGTGATCCGCGATCTGCAAACAGCCACTGCGAAGCCCTTCAACATCAACTTGTGGGTCTCGCGGCATGATCCCGGCGCGGAGGTGATGACAGCCGCTCATCATGAGCAGGGCTTGCGTCAGTTCGCGCCGATTTATGAGCGTCTCGGTATCGCAGCGCCGCCCATCGAGCCACCGGACGATTTCAGCTTTGAGCAGCAGGTGAAGGTGATTCTCGATCTGCAGCCCAAAGTGTTCAGTTTCGTGTTTGGCATCCCAAATGCCGAGATCCTGCGTGAATGCGCCCGACGCGGCATTTTGACCGTGGGAGCCGCGACGACGCTGGATGAGGCGGAGGCACTCGATGAGGCGGGCGTGGACATGATCGTGGCGACGGGTTCCGACGCAGGCGGGCATCGTCCGAGCTTCTTGCGCACTGCCGAGGACTCGCTCACGGGCACGCTGTCGCTCGTGCCGCAGGTGCGGAAGATCACACGCAGGCCGGTGATTGCCGCAGGAGGCATCGCGGAGGTCGGCGGCATGCGTGCTGCCTTTGAACTCGGCGCGGACGCGGTGCAGATCGGCACTGCTTTCCTCGCCTGCGAGGAGTCCAACTGCCCGCCGCCGCATCGCGAGGCTTTGTTTACGCCTGCGGCGGCACGCACGCGGCTCAGCCGACGCTTCACGGGAAGGCTCGCTCGTTTCATGAGTTCGCCGCTGCTCGATGAACTCGAACACAGCACGCATCCGGCACTGCCGTTCCCTTTGCAGGCTGCCTTCAATCGTCCGGTGAAGGCGGAAGGTGTGCGTCGTGGTGACGCAGAACTGCTGCCGCTCTACGCCGGACAAGCCGCGCCGCTCCTCCAGCATCATCGTGCATCAGATCTGATGCGTGAGTTGATCGCGGGGCTGGTGTGAGATTCATTTTCTCGTAAGCGCCAGCGGCGGAAAGGGTGTTCATTCTGCGCATGAAACATTTCGCCCTCCTTTTCCTCCTGCTCGCCTGTGGTCTGGCTCACGCCGCCTCGACGGTGGGTGCGCCGCAGCCGGGTGTGTTTCGCCAGACGGATCTGGATGCGGGCGGATGGTTGACGGGGTTTGCGTCGCATTTGTCGGGGAGGCTGTATGCCCGGACGGATGTGGGCGGGGTGTATCGGAGTGATGATCAGGGCGGGAGCTGGCGGTTTCTCTCGGGCGACATGACGAGCTCGGCGGGGCTGTTTGTGCAGGGGCTGGCGGTGGGGGAAGGCTCGGCTGACTTGGTGTTTCAGGCGGTAGGGACGAGCTATACCTCGGCGGATGCGAATCGCGGCGTGTGGCGCACTACGGATGGTGGCACGACGTGGACGCAGGTGCTCAGCGGTGTGCTTTTTTCCGGCAATGACGATCTGCGCTGGCAGGGCGAGTGCCTGGCTATCACGCCTGGATCGGGCGACCAGGAGATCTTTGCCATCAGTCGGAAAAACGGCCTCTGGCGCAGCACGACAGGCGGCGGCGCGGGAACGTGGAGCAAGCAGGGTGGCACGTTGTTTGATGGCATGATCGGGCATGTGGTGCACATGCATCCGGCGTTTCCGAATGACATCTTCGTGGGCGGTGTGAAGGACACGGGCACGAGCGCGCTCTACAAAGGCACGCGTGGCAGCGGTGGCAGCATCACCTGGAGCGCGGTGACGGTGAATGCGGCGACGACGTCGGTGACGCGGCTGGCGAGGCTGCCGAGCGGCGTGATGTTTGCCGCGGTGCAGGACGGAACGAGTAATCGTTTTTACAAATCGGACGCGACTGGTGCGACATGGACGAACATCACCTCGACGGTGCTCGGCGGGCTCACGGCGAATGGTCCGGTGGGCATGTGTCATGTGCTGCGTGATGGCGTGACGATTGTGCTGGGATGGATTGGTGGCCCGACGCGCAAAAGCACCAACGGTGGCACATCGTGGAGCACGCTGCCGCTCACGATCACGGGCACGCGACCGGCTGCGATGCTCACGAGCGACACGAGCCCCGGATGGTCGCGCGGCTCGCTGCATCAGGACCCGCTGGACGCGAACCGCTGGTATCTGCCGAATGGTTTCGGCCCCTTCGTGAGCACGGATGCCGGATCGACCGTGAGCTACATGACGCGCGGCATCGGCGAGGTGGTGGCGTGGAAACCGTCCTGGCATCCGAACGACCCGCAGCGTGTCTATATGCCGGTGGCGGACTTGATCGGCTTCATCGCCACCGATGGCAGCGAGACGGGCCTCGCACCGCGAAATTCACGCCGCAGCTTGCCGGTGACGTTTGGCAATGTGGGCATGACTTACGCCATCGAGGCGCTCGTAGGTCCGGTAACGGGCAATGCTGCGCCGAAGGTGTATTTCGTCGGTGGATCGTTCTTTGGTCCAAACGCGGGCCGCGCCTCCATCGTGACGACGAGCGATGATGGCGTGAACTGGTCGCTGGTGCATGTGGCGGGCGTCACCGGCACGGGTTTGCCCGCAGGCAGCGAGATCGTGAGCGGCTGCGTGGCACCCGATGATGCGAATGAGATCCTCGTGGCCGTGCACGACACTGCGAACACAAACTCCGGCATCTACCGCAGCACGAATGGCGGCGTGGCCTTCACGAAATCGACCGGCGTGCCCGCTGGCGGTAACTGGGGCGATGAGTTCAGTCACTTCGTCTTCCTCGAAGCCGATGCAAGCAATGCGGCGCGGCGTTTTGCATGGCTGAACGGTGTCGGTTTCCTCATCTCGAATGATCGCGGTGTGACCTGGGCCAGCGCGGGCCACTCCAGCGGCGGCCCGAGCAACACGAAGCTCTACGACTGGAACTCGTGGGGCTATTTTGTCCGTGATCACGCAACGGGTCGCCTGTGGTTCGGCGGCCTGAACGGCCATCTCGGTCTCGCCTACTCAACGAACAACGGCACGAACTGTACCTACCTCGACACGCCGATTGCAAACAC
>CAUJJC010000089.1 GCA_963204975.1 Verrucomicrobiota bacterium
CACGAGAGATCTGCTCGATGGGCACGGCGAGTTTCTTCGCGAGCTGCGGGTAGCGTTTGTTGGCTAGGTCATCGAGGTGATGCTCGACGAGGCGATAGGGCAGGCTCTGCTTTTTGCCCAGGCGATCCATCTGGATCATGAGGCTCTCGCGGAGATCGATGGCACCGACGCCGATGGGATCAAAGCGGATGAGCAGTGCCTTGGCGGTTTCAAGTTCATCAACGGGAATCCCGTGGGCCAGGCTGAGATCTTCGAGGCTGGAATGAAGGAAGCCATCGTCGTTGAGATTTCCAATGAGGAACTCGGCACGCTCGCGGACCACGGGGTCGTTCGTGGCCATGCGGAGCTGCTCCATGAGATGCTCCTGAAGGGTGGTGGCCACCGTGATGGAGTCCATCATGTAGCGCCAGCGCTCGTCATCGGCGCTGCGGTCGCGAGAGGAGGTGGCGGCACGACTTTGGGACCAGTAATCCCGCCATTCTTCATCCAGCTGCGAGAGGTGATCAAGCTCGCGATCCCCCTCAGGATCATCCGGCAATGTGGCTTCGAGCGAGACTTCCGGCTGCTCCATTTCGAGCACAGGATTGATAGAGATTTCCTGCTGAATGAGCTGCCGCAGTTCCATGGTGGGAGCCTGCAAAATGTGCAAACTCTGCTGCATCTGCGGGCCGATGGCCAGCTTCTGCGTTTGAGTCTGATAAAGTCCGAATTCTGACATGGAAGCCTGCCGGAAATGGTTGGTGATCCAGCTAGAGCTATTACATCGCAAGCAGGGATCGGGCCAACATTTTCTGGGCCTTGATTTATCAAGGTTTGCGCGCGGGTTGCCAGTCGGCGGCGGGCTTTTCCACTTCGATGGTTGAGTCGCTAATCTTGCTCTCGATGCCACGCAGTGTCTTGTCGAAGAAACGGTGCACGATGGTGTCGAGTTCTGTGCTGCCAAAACCATGGCCGCCGTCTTTCATGGTGATCAAAACCGAAGAGACTCCCGCAGCTTTTAGCTTGGACTGCAACTCGGTGGCCTGTGCGAAGGGCACGAGCGGATCCTTCGTGCCATGGGCCGTGAGGAATGGCGGATCATCCTTGCTAATGTAGGTCACAGGTGAGGCGCTCTTGGCGGCATCGGTGGCGTCTTGCACGCGACCTCCGATCAGCAGTGCCTCGGGGTAGTCCTGAGTGGTGCGGTCGATGGTGCTGGGCTGATCGACCATGGTGATAAAGTTTTCGGGACCGTAGTAGTTCACCACGCCTTGCACACGGCTGCT
This sequence comes from Verrucomicrobiota bacterium, assembly GCA_963204975.1. GTDB lineage: Bacteria > Verrucomicrobiota > Verrucomicrobiia > Verrucomicrobiales > Verrucomicrobiaceae > JAEUHN01. The sequence continues at coordinate 1,266 of CAUJJC010000089.1, forward strand.
CTGGTCCGTGTGTTTGCCCAGTCTTCCTTCCAGTGCAGGCACATCACCACTGGTGCCCACGATGCTGACCAGATGGCCGCCTGCGGAACTGCCCCAGACGGCGATGTGATCGGCGTCGAGATTGAGTTCCTTCGCATGGCCACGAATCCAGCGGATGGCGGCCTTGCAATCGTGGAGCTGCGCCGGCCATTGAGCTTCATTCGTGAGCCGATAACCGACAGAAACGCCTGCATTATCGCCGCTAGCGACATACGGAGCTAGGTTGCGCAAGCCGCTCTTGCGATCACCGCCTTTCCAGCCGCCGCCGTGGATGAACACGATGACTGGCAGAGGCTTGTCGCTCGTGCGCTTCTTCGGCAAATACAGATCGAGCTGCTGGCGCGGGTTTTCGTTTTCAGCATACGGGATGTCCAATTTTGCTTCGATGGTATCGGGCACCGATGCCGCCGGAATGGGCCTGCCTTGCGGCGCTGAGGGGCGATTGCTCAGCACGGACAGGTGTTCTTTGAGGGAGATCTTGCCATCGCCGTCGGTGTCGATGCGCTTCAAATTAGGGCGGCGCTCAGATGGGGGTTCATCGCTGCTGATGAAGCCGTCGCCATTCTTGTCCAACCGCTTGAAAAGAACCTCAGGGCCGGGGCGGCCCTGTTGGGCGAGAGCCGATCCGGTGACAACCAGCGACAGAGAGATGAGGAGAATACGGTTCATGGGCAGGCTGAAACAGCGCGATAGGTGGTAAGTTGCCGATCAAGGCTTCTTCTCCGCTTTGGGCTTTTCCTTGGCCTTTTCGGGGGCGGGGGCAGGCTTGGGATCAGGCACTTCGATGGCGGGGAGCAGGGGCGCGGATGCGGGTTTTGCGTCAGGGAAGGCAGGGGCCACACCGATGCGGCTGCGTTGCAGGGCGGTCTCAGCTTCAATGGACTTGCGAAGTTCCTCGCGCACGCTGTCTGGCACGGCATCCGCATCGAGCGGAGGAAGCAGTGGATTGGGGCCTGAACTCCAAGCCGCTGGCAGCAGGCCGGAGCCACGCATCATGTCGCGCACGTTGGACAGCTTATGGGGGCCAATGACGCGGAGCCTCACACCCATCACATAAAACACCGTCACATCGGCCAGCCCTTCCACCGTGGAGTCTCCGCGCTGAAGCACGGGTTTGCCACGCAGGATGACGTCATCATGGGTGATGAGGGCCTCCTGGCAGAGCGCTCGACCAGTGGCTTCGTTGTCCATTTGCACAAACACATGCCCTGTGGCGCGCACCTTCCGAGGCTTGCCATCGGACGAGGTCTTGAGCACCTCGATTGAATCGGCGGCTATTTTGAAGAACGGAGGCACGTCCAGTTTTTGCGCTGAGATGGCCGAGGCTTCTTCAAAGTCCATGCTGAGCAGGAAGGGGAGGCTAACGTTGGCGGCGTCATCCTTGCTCGGCTCTTTTTTGGCAGAGGCATCTGTCTCCTTGCTTTCGGAAGACTGGGGGGATGTCGAATGGCAGCCTGTGAACAAGGCAGCAGAGGCGAGCAAAAGGGCAAAGGGTCTCATAGCGATCAATAGAGGAACGACATGCTAGCTGCCCCGATTTCTTTGGCACGACAAAAAGACAACCCCTCCCGGATTGTGTCTCTCTTTCAGGCAGGCGAAGATTAGCTCGGAGAAAAATATCTTGCGTCTTCGTAGGTTATCCCGCAGAGTCCCCTCGCTTTCCGGTTCGCCGGATTTCCCGCTAACGCAGCGGAAGGCTTGTCCCGCCGAGGTTTCCCACAGTGCTCCGGAGTGAGCCTGTTCTTCTCCTCGAAACCTCCTGGAGCAACCCCCAAATGGCTTCCTTGAAGCCGCGTGCATCGTTTCATTTTTCCCCACCGCCCTTCATGCATCCATTGGCGCAGTTACCTTGATTCGCCCGGCGGTATCGTTTTTCTCACTCACCTCACCTCAGAGACATGGCAGGGCATAACAAGTGGTCCAAGGTTAAGCACATCAAAGGTGCCGCCGACGCAAAACGCGGCAAAATCTTCAGCAAGCTGTCCAAAGAAATCACCCTCGCCGCCAAGGCTGGTGGTGGGAGTCCTGACATGAATGCGCGTCTGCGCACCGCCATCCTGAGCGCCAAGGCCCAGAACATGCCCAACGACACGATTGATCGTGCGGTGAAGAAAGGCACTGGCGAGATCGAAGGCGCAGCCATCGAAGAGATCGTTTATGAGGGCTACGGGCCCGGCGGCGTCGCCTTCATGGTGGAAGTCGCCACCGATAATCGCAATCGTTCCGCCCAGGACATGCGCACCACGTTCAGCAAAAACAATGGAACATTCGCGGACGCAGGCAGCGTCGCCTACATGTTCGTTCGGCGTGGCGAGATTCGCGCCAGCAAGGCCGCCTACACCGAGGATCAAGTTACCGAACTAGCTCTTGAGTGCGGAGCCGAGGATTTCGCGAGTGACGATGAAGATTGGATCTTCTACACCACACTGGAGCAACTTTTCACCGTTGGTGCCGCCCTGAAGGAAAAGAATGTTACCACCACGACTCAAAAACTGATTTACCTTCCGTCCAACACGCTTTTGATCGAAGACGCCGATGTGGCCCGCCAACTGGTGCGGCTCTACGACGCGCTCGATGACTACGACGACACGCAGAACGTGTTCGCCAATTTTGAATTATCCGACCAGGCCGCAGCCGCACTGGAATGAGATCTGACATGTTCTCAAAAGTTTCACCCCGGCCCCACCCACCGCTTCCATGAGCGAGGAAACCACCTCTGAACCCCTTTTTCCACCTGCCCCTGAAACCAACGCGCCGGAGGCACCGCTGAAGAGGCGGAAGGCCACGACGGTTGCTAAGAAAGCAGCGAAGAAAGCCACCCAAAAAGCAGCCCTGCCAAGTGAGGCTCCGGCCAAAAAAGTGGCAGCCAAAAAAACGGCAACCAAGACAGCGAAGAAGGCTGCACCAGCCAAGAAGAAGGTGGTCCTCGACGCCGAACCTCCTCCTCCCGCTCCAGAGCCAGTGGTGGAAGTTCAGCCTGTCGAGCCTGTCGCCGAGTCCAAGCCCAAACGCTCTTCAAGGAAGAAGGCCAAGGTCGTCGAGGAAGTGCCAGCGCCTGTGGTGGTCGAAAAGGTGGAAGCCAAGCCTGCCATCGTTGAGCCCATCGTGGAGTCCGCTCCCGTGCAAGTCCCTGCGCCAGCTCCTGAGAAATCAGCCGAACAACCTGGTGAGGGCCAATCATCCGATGGGGCATCTTCAGACGAATCGAACGACTCTTCACCCGAAGCAGGTGGAGCATCCGTTGCAGGCGGTGAAGAACGCCTTGGACGCCGTCTCCGCTGGTGGGAACGCCGCAAGCTAGAGCGCCAGGCCCGTGCCGCAGCCCGAGCTGCCGCAGGCGGATCAGGAGGTGGGCAACCTCAGGGAGGGCAGCATGGCGAGGGCGGCCAGCATAGTGAAGGCGGTCCTAGAAATGGAGAGCACAGAAACGGTGGGCACCGAAATGGTGGCGATGGACGCCCTCAGCATCAGCAGCGTCAGCAGCAACAGCCTGCCGACTCTGATTATGATGATCGCGCGTCGTCCGTTCCGCTGGGACCACCCGAGCCAGCGGAAGGTCTTCTCGAACTCTCGCAGAAAGGACACGGATTCCTCCGCCTCAAAGAGAAGGGTTGGAATCAGTTGCCGTCCGATGTGTTTGTTCACGGCGACGTGATCCGCAAGTGTGGTCTCCGCGACGGCATGTATATCAAGGGCCAGGCACAAAAGGGATCGAGGGGCATGCAGTTGACCGAAGTTTCATCGGCCAATGGATTGACCGCCGAAGAACTGCGCGGCCTGCCCTTGTTCGAAGAACTCAAGGCCGTGAATCCCGCCAAGCGTTACCAGCTTGAGACCTCACACGATCGGATGACCACTCGCGTTATCGACATGATGACGCCCGTCGGACGTGGCCAGCGTGGGCTAATCGTCGCGCCACCGCGTGCTGGCAAGACGACCATCTTGCAGCACATCGCAGAGGCGATCACCAAGAACTACCCTCAGGTGCATCTCATGATTTTGCTCGTGGACGAGCGCCCCGAGGAAGTGACGGAGTTCAGGCGCTCGTTGCCGACTGCCGAACTTTATGCCAGCAGCAATGACCAGGACGCCAAGAGCCACGGACGCATCGCCGAACTCGCGATCAGCCGTGCCAAGAGGCTCGTCGAGCAAGGCACGCATGTGTTCATGCTGATGGACTCGATCACCCGCCTCGCTCGTGCGTTCAACAACCTCAATAAAGGTGGGGCCACAATGTCTGGTGGTATGGGTGTGGGCAGCATGGAGGTGCCACGCCGCCTGTTCGCCGCTGCGCGAAACACACGCACAGCAGGGTCGCTGACGATTCTCGCCACCGCACTCGTGGAGACGGGCAGCCGCATGGACGACCTCATCTTCCAAGAGTTCAAGGGCACTGGTAATATGGAACTCGTGCTCGATCGCAAGATCGCCGAGCAATACATTTATCCGGCAGTGAACATCTTTAAATCCGGAACCCGCCGCGAGGAATTGCTCCTCCAGGGCTTCCAGATCGAGAAAATTCATTTCCTACGTCGTGGTCTCGCCGGGCACAAGCCCATCGAAGCGGTGCAGCGCGTGCTGTCGCTACTCGATCGCTACCCGAACAACGCCCAGATGCTCCTGGAGCTGTCGAGCAAAGATAAGTGACCTCTGAATCGGTTTCGTAGTCCTTTGCCAGTCCCCGTGTTTGAGCTGTGCTCAGTCTCTCTGCGGCTGCCAGGCGCAACGATTCACTTCGGGAGCGGCACCTGCTGCGGGTTCATGAGATAGGCGATGAGGTCGCGGACTTGATCTGGCTGAAAGGCCAGCACGAGCCCCTCGGGCATCATCGACATCGACGAGACTTCTTGCTTCGCAATCTCGCTGCGCTCAATCGTGGTTTCCTGGGCGAGCATTCGCAAAGTGATTGTCTGTGCAGTCTGGCCAACGATGGTGCCGGTGAGCACGCGACCATCTTTGAGGCTGATGATGTTCATGCGGAAGTCGGCACTCACCACACCGCTAGGGTCGATGATGTTCTCCAGCAGGTAATCGAGGTTCGCACGGCCTGAGCCTGTGAGATCGGGGCCGACCTTGCCGCCCTCGCCGTAGAGGATGTGACAGGAGCCGCAGATGGCGCTGAACAGCACGCGACCTTTGCTGAGGTTGGCCTTTGCGAGTTCGGCAGCGGTGAGCTTGGCTTTGTATTCCGCGATCAGCTTGGCCTTGTCGCCCGCTGATTCGCGCTGCTCGCCCCACGCGGCGGTGAGTTGCTTCGTCAGCGCCTCGTCCTTGAAACTCTTGATCTGCCGTGCGTGGAAGGCGGTCAAATCGGTGCGTGCGATCTTGCCATCCGCGATGTTCTTCAGCAGCACCGAGGTAAACGCAGGCCGCGCCACCATCGCGTCGATCACCGCCGCACGGGCATTATTGGAGAGACTGCGATAGCGCTTCACCAGCTTGTCTGCGATGGCCGCATCATCGAACAAAGCGAGGCCACGCACGGCTGTCGCATCCAACTCGCGCGTCTCGAGCGCTGCTTCGCAGATCGCACGCAACTCCGGCGGACGCGCTTCGATGAGCGTCTTCAAGGCAGCGATGCGAGCCGGGAGATCGTCCTCTTTGTCATTCACGACGTGACGCAGCTCGATTACAGGGACGCCGTCGCCGAAGATCTGGCTGAGATGTGTGGTGGTGTTGTGGAAGTAAACCCGAGCATCGTTGTTAATGGCCATCATCACCTTCGCGAACTCGTCCCACTGCGCTGGTTTCGGAGCTTTTCTCCAGCCGCGCAGTCCTTTGTTGATCCCATCCAGCACCCAGGTGTGCCCCCCTTTGTTCAGGGACAGGTTGATCAATGCGTCGAGAGGTTCCGGCTGCTTCTCGATCTTCTGGACGAAGCTGCGTGCCATCCATTCGAAGAGATGAGCACTACCAAAACTATGATGAGCGACCTCGATGACGGACATGGCATCTCTCTCGACAACGGGACCGAGGCCAAACCAGATCATGTAATCTTGAGTGCGATCATCATTATCGTTCGCATGATCAGCAAGAGGACAGGCGAGTGCTATGCGCTTATTGATGGGCAGACGCTGCAGCGTCGATGACAGCGTGAGGTGCACGAGGCCCGAGGGATCGGACTTCGCGAGAGCGATGAA
>CAUJJC010000090.1 GCA_963204975.1 Verrucomicrobiota bacterium
GCACACACGCCCGGCGGTCACGCATTATGAGGTGGTGGATACGACTCCGCGCTTGAGCTTGATCAGGCTGAAACTTGAAACTGGACGCCGCCATCAGATCCGGGTGCAACTGACGGAGATCGGCTGCCCAATCATTGGTGACGTGAAGTATGGCTCGGGCTTAAATCCTGCGAATCGCCTGGGATTGCACTCGACCTACATGCGCCTCACGCATCCGCTGACGGGCAAGCTGATAGAGTTCGAATCGCCGCTGCCTGATTCGCTGGCCCGATTGTTCAACAAGTAGGTGCGGGGTGCAGCCGGAGTGGCGGGCTAATCGGCCCAGTGGGTGCTCCGGCTGACGGCCTTTTTCCAGCCGCTCTGAAGGGCGGTCATCTGCGCCGCATTGTCCTGGGGAGTGAAGCGCGCATTAACGTGCCAGTGCGCGGCAATGCTGGCCTTGTCCGGCCAGACGCCGACGGCCAGGCCTGCGAGGTAGGCGGCTCCCAAGGCCGTTGTCTCGATGCACTGCGGGCGCACCACATCGCGCTGGAGCACGTCGCTCTGAATCTGCATCAGTAGGGTGCTGCGGGAGGCACCACCATCCACGCGGAGTTCGGTCAATTCGATGCCCGCATCTCGCTCCATGCAATGGATGAGATCGGCGGACTGAAGGGCGATGCTTTCCAGTGCAGCGCGGCAGAAGTGGGCGCGATTGGTGCCACGAGTCATGCCCAAGGCAGCACCGCGAGCATAGGGGTCCCAGTGCGGAGCCCCGAGGCCAGCAAAGGCGGGAACGAGGAACAATCCATTGGCATCAGAAACGGTGGCTGCGAGCGCATCACACTCCGCAGCGCTGCTGATCATGTGCATTTCGTCGCGCAGCCATTGGATCACCGCGCCACCGACGAAGACGGACCCTTCCAAGGCATACTCCGTCATACCTCCGATCCGCCAGGCTACTGTCGTGAGCAGATTGTTCTGCGAGGGCACCGCACGAGTGCCTGTCTGGAGCAGTAGAAAGCAGCCTGTGCCATACGTGTTCTTGGCCATGCCGGGCTGGAAACAGGCCTGCCCGAACAAGGCGGCTTGCTGATCGCCTGCGATTCCGGCAATGGGGATGTCTTTCATCTCAGGAACGGTCGCGATTCCCGCGATGCCGCTGGAATCAACCACTCGCGGCAGCATGGCTCGAGGGATGTCCAGAAGGGCTAGAAGCTCATCGTCCCAGTCACCCCGGTGAATATCGAACATGAGTGTGCGCGAGGCATTCGAGGCATCGGTGACGTGAACTTTGCCGCCTGTTAAATTCCAGAGCAGCCAGGAGTCGATCGTTCCTGCCAGCACGTCACCGCTTTCGGCGCGAGTGCGGAGGCCCGCGACTTCATCAAGCAGCCAGCGAAGTTTTGTGCCGCTGAAGTAAGGATCCAGCCGAAGGCCGGTGCGTGCTGTAAAGAGGGGTTCAAGGTTTTCGGCTTTGAGCTGCGAACACAGATCAGCCGTCCTTCGGTCCTGCCACACGATCGCCGGGGCCACGGGTTCGCCAGTGGAGCGGTCCCACACGACGATGGTCTCACGCTGGTTGGTCACTCCGATGGCAGCTACGTCCGACGCAGTGAGGCCCGCCTTTTGCAGTGCTTCAAGTGCCACGGCGAGCTGATGGCGCCAGATTTCAGCCGCATCGTGTTCCACCATGCCTGGTTGTGGATAGAACTGCTGATGCTCTTTTTGTGCGAGGCTGACCACCTCGCCCGAGGTATTGAACACAATAGCACGCGAACTGGTGGTGCCCTGATCCAGCGACAGAATGAATTTCATCTGCCGATCAAAGCAAATCCCGCAGTCGGAGGCAAACATCATCAGTTGCCGACGTTCGGGCATCTGCTTTCATCCGCGCCTCTATGAGAACGACAAAGATTTTGGTCACTGGCTGCAAGGGACGCATGGGTCAGGCAGTCATCCGTGCCACCGATGCCAATCCAGGCACGGAGCTTGGAGCATCGATTGATGTGGGTGATTCGCTGGATGAGGCGCTGCCGGAGTGTGATGTGGTGATCGACTTTACCACTCACCATTTCAGCAACGAACTGGTGGCCAGTTGCCTCAAGCACAGGAAGCCGTTCGTCATGGGCACCACCGGGCACACCGACGAGGAACTGGCAGTGATCCGATCCGCTGCGCAAAGTCTTCCCGTGGTATTGGCTCCGAACTTCAGCGTGGGCGTCAACACGCTTTTCTGGCTGACACGCAAGGCAACAGAAATCCTGGGGCCGGATTTTGACCTCGAAGTCGTCGAGATGCATCACCGGATGAAAACTGATTCCCCCAGCGGCACCGCACGCCGTCTGGCTGAGATCCTCGCGGAGACCCGCGAGCTGAGCTATGATAAGCACGTCAAGCACGGACGTCATGGCGACGTGGGAGCACGAACGAGGTCCGAGATCGGGATGCACGCCCTCCGTGGTGGCGACGTGGTAGGGGATCACACCGTCGTGTATGCAAACATCGGAGAACGAGTGGAGTTAACTCACAAAGCCAGCAGCCGTGACACCTTTGCGACAGGAGCGGTGAGAGCCGCCCGCTGGCTCTTTGATCAACCCGCTGGAATCTATGACATGCAGGATGTGCTGGGCCTGAAATAGGAACATCTTTGTTTTCAAGCCCGCGTTTCATGACCTACGGTATCGCGTTCGGCAGCAACCTTGGGGATCGTCTGGAGAATCTTCGGCAAGGCCTGAGTGAGCTGTTAAGTCGGTCCGGCGGACGGCTGTTGGCTGCATCAAAGGTCTATGAGACTGAGCCCGTGGCCTGCCCAGAGGGATCGGCTTCATATCTAAACACGGTCATTGAACTCGAAGCGATTCAGAGCCCGCACGAGCTGCATCACATTCTGCAACGAGTGGAGTCGCTTCTCGGGCGACCGGCACAGAGAGACCTCAATGCGCCTCGCCAGCTCGACCTGGACATCCTCTATGCAGGAGGCCTAACGATCAATGACGAGCAACTCATCATTCCACACCCTCGGATGCAGATGAGAAGGTTTGTGCTACAGCCCTTGTCGGACATCTCACCTGAACTGGTGCTTCCAGGGCAGGCGGAGAATATTCGTTCGTTACTGGAAAGCCTGGACGACGATCCACTGAGCGTATCTGCCATCGCAGATGCCAGGTGGGCGGTGCTTACTTAGATTCTTCCTCGTCCTCAAACCTGAACATGGGGCCCACTTCAAAGCGGCGGGACACCGGTGGTCCAACGAACTCAGAGTTGAAGGCGTCCCGCAACTCGTCTGCGTAGCTGCCTTCGAAGTGCTTGGAAAGGAGCAATGGCGACAGCTTTGAGGACTCATCAGGCGGCAGGCTGTTGCCAAAATTGGCAGCCGAGTTGGTGACATCGGGCGGCAGCATCTCGAAGCCTGGAGGCAACGGTTGATCACTCAATTTTCCCCACGCCAAATCATCGGAACCGCGTGAGTTATGGGAGTCGGGCATCAACTTGACCGCTACGATAGCCAAACCGACAACGACCGCCGCTGCCAATGCCAAGCGAGGACCCGTTAAGGTGGCCCAGAAGTCCTGCAATCTTTCCAAGACGATGGATCGGACGGATTGGTTCATCAACTCAGTCCGCTGGCGCAAATGGAGCTGATGAATCAACTGATCCTCAAATCCCTCAGGCATACGCTCATAACGCTTGAGCGCGAGAAGCCTCGAAATTTGGTTGTCGTCTGGTTCGGTCATGGCTGAGGATAAAAGTCAATGTAGCGCGGCCTGGACCAAGGCAGATGCTACGGTTCTTACTTTACGAGATCGTCGAGATAGGTCTGAAGTTGGCGATGAGCATAGAACAGTCGGGAGCGCACGGTTCCTTCGGAGACTCCAAGGATCTTGCTGATGTCAGAATGTTGAAGACCTTGGATGTCGTAAAGGGTTACAACGGTGCGGTGATCTTCAGACAGCTTCATCATCGCCTCGTTCAAACGTTTTTGAAGTTCATGAAGTCCGACATCCCTAAGGGGGCTGTGCCCAGTGGTTGCCTTAATGAAATCGGGGTCGTTTTGGATTCCCGAATCCACATCGTCCAGACTGAGAATCACCCGGCGTCCCCGCTTCTTGAGGAAATTGAGGGTCATGTTCACCGAGATTGAGTAAATCCAGGTGTAGAAGGACGACTTGCCGAGGAAGCGGCTCAGTGAGCGGTAGGCCTTGGCGAAGATGTCCTGGAGAAGATCGGCCGTGTCGTCGCGATTGCTGGTCATGTTGTAAACCAACCCATAGAGCTTGGGTGTGTATTTCCGAACCAGTTGATCGAAGGCGCGCGTGTCTCCATTCTGAGCGCGTTCGACGAGTTCGCGATCCTCCTCCGCGCTTGTGCTTCCAGTGCCGTTGCCTTGTTGCTCCTTATCGTTCATCAACGGTTGATGGTGATCTGTGCTTTCTGTGTGGGAATTGTCCCGCTAATGCAGATCAGCCAAACATTGGATGGAGGCATCTACAAGCACTTCTTGCGCTCCTCAGTCTGGACACTGAGCAGTATCAAGGCTGTGCGTGCCGTAGCGCCGTCGTGGCGAAGCAATGCTTTTTGTCCGGCTTCTGCCAGGGAGCTGCGGGAGTTTGTGTCGAGCAACAATCCCTTTAATTCCTCCTTCAATGCGGACAGGTCCTGGACTTGAAGAGCGCCTTTGGCATGGAGCAATAGATCGACCAAAGGACCAAAGTTTTCCATGTGCGGACCAAACACAACCGGCTTGCCTGCCATGACTGCTTCCGCAGGGTTTTGGCCTCCTTCCGCGAGAAAACTTTTGCCCATGATGACCACGGTGGACAGCTCCAGCCAAGCGCGAAGCTCGCCCGTGCTATCGATCACCATAACATCGGCTTGCTTGGCGGAACCTGGCTGAAGACTGCTGCGCAGGAGTGGACATAATCCGAGGGACTGAAGCTCTTCCGCCACCTGTTTTCCACGTTCGAAGTGCCTGGGCACCACCAGCAATCCGAGCTGTGGGATCTCCGATGACAGGTCTTGGTAGATCGAGGCAATTGCAGTCTCTTCGCCCGCGTGTGTGCTGGCCGCGAGCAGCAATGGCCGGTCTGCCATGCCTGCCTCGCGTAGAAGCGCGGAAAGTGTCTGCACTTTTTCCTGTGCCGGGCTGCTTCCCTGTGGGTCGTATTTGATGCTTCCTGTCACGGTGATCGCATCCTCCTGAGCGCCTATCGCTGCCCAGCGCTCCATGTCTTGTTCCTCCTGGACCATCACCCTGTTAAGCATTCCAAAAATAGGGGCAACCAGTGATCCAAAACTGCGATAGCGCCGCTCAGATCGGGATGACAGCCGGGCATTGACCAGGGAAACAGGAATGCCGCGTTTATTTGCCTGTGAAACCATGTTAGGCCAAACTTCTGCCTCCACGAGGACAATCTGGGAGGGATTAAATCTTCGCAGCACACGGCGCGCTACCCACGGGAGATCCAGGGGGCTGTAGAGTGCCACGACTTTTCCTTTATGGCTTTGCTCCAGTTCGATGGCCAGCCGGTAGGCAGTAGGCGTCGTGGTCGTGAGGATGATACCAGCACCTGGTGACTGGCGCACCAGTTCCATGATGAGTTTTCTTGCCACGCCCACTTCTCCAACACTCACCGCGTGGACCCAGAGGGTCTGGCCTTTGGGCAGCGCTTCAAGAGTCTCAATGCGCTCTTGGCTCCAGAGGCCAAGCCTCTGGCCAAAATCGGCCCAACCGCCACCACGCTGTCGCAACTTGATCAGTGCCGCCGGTCCCAAATACAGCAACCCGAACGGCAACAAAGCATTGTATAGAAAGAGGCTAAGAGTTCGCGATCCCATCCGAGGTTTGCTGGAGCCAAAGGAGTCTAGTGGAGCCGTAGTCGCGATCACGCACGACTTTCCATCCCCATGATGGCGAAAGGTCCGCTGTTGTCACCCGGCATTCCAAGATGAAGCTCCCGCCGGGTGCTAGCACCTGACGGAGGGCATCGGACTGGAGTAATTCCATCGCCCAGTTTCGATCTCTGGGTCCGTGTGCATAGGGTGGGTCGGCAAAGATTAAGTCGAATGAACCTGGATGCGTCCGGGCCATTCCTTCGAGAGTCCGAAAGGCATCGCCTGATAGGACGGTGGCTCCACTGAGTCGGCTCTTGGCCACATTCGCTCGAATTACCTCCACTGCACCCCGATGCTGGTCCACGAAGACTGCACTCTGGGCACCGCGACTGAGGGCTTCCAGGCCTAACGCACCAGAACCGGCAAACAAATCAAGCACGCGCGCGCCTACGACGCATTCGCCAAGCGATGAGAACAGGGCCTGCCTTACCTTGTCCGTTGTCGGGCGCGTCACCGCTTCGGGCACTCTGATTGGAATACCACCCGCAACACCTGAAATAATACGCATAGCGAAGGACAAGGGAATCTACGCGGGGAGGGGATCGAACCCTCGGCCAATTGGTTAAAAGCCAACTGCTCTACCGCTGAGCTACCCGCGCGTCTTAGAAGGGGGCGCTTTCATATCCAGAGCGACCCGCCGCGCAAGCATGAAAGTTGGATTACAGCAAGATTCGATCCAGACCCCTCTCGGGGCGTTGGACATGGTAAAACTGAATGCCTGCCCGGCGTGAGCCCTCCCCATCAGCCTGGAGATCGTCGCCCACATGAAGACATTCATCGGCGTCAGCCCCCGCCCTTTGAAGAGCAATACGAAATATTCGCTCATCTGGCTTTGAGGTTCCACTTTCACTGCTGATGATCATATCTTCGAACCAACGATCTAGCCCATGACCGGCCAGAATGCGGCGGAGTCTTTGATCGAAGTTGGATAGAACGAACAGCCGGTATTGGGTAGCGAGGCGCTCCAAAGTTGGAAGAACGTCAGGAAACAACTGCCAAGCCTCTGGCTTTGCGAAGTGATCGTAGAGTTCGCCAAACAAGTGGTCATTCACCTCAACGGTGGCTCCTGCACTGTTGAAAACACGAGCGACCAATGTCTTCCACCAGCCCCGATCATCGTCAGGAGACGGACCTTCATGGACGGGTGTAGCCATGCGTGGCCATTCAAGCCTGAATGCGGATTCCAGGGTTTCGGGAGGGATGGTTAGGCCATGCCTCTGGGCAATGCGTGAGTAAGTTTCCCCAACGGACTGCTGCAACCTAATCAAGGTGCCAACTGCATCGAAAAACACAACTTTCATAGGCGGGCATACGAACTGGAGGCGTTGGCGGAAGCTGGCCATCCGATCCCGGACTAGATGACCATGAAGATCACGGGACACCCACTGCTCCAGAAAGCGCATTTACAGCGTCAGCGGCAACGCTTTTTAAAATCTGGGAAAAGCCATAACGGGGCGGTGTGTCAATGAGATTGTTCTTGATGAACACTTCGCGTTGACTACTATCCGCCTTCCATCTCCCGGTTGTTTCCACGGCTAGGAGAACCCGACTTCAACGCGAAGGGTGTGGCTCTTGCCATGCCCTTCTTTGTCTTCGGAGGTCGTTGTTGTTTTTCACTGCCTGCGCCATGATCTCAGAACTTAAAGCTCTCTTCGAATACTATCAGAAAGAAAAAGGCATCGACGCCAGCAAAATGGTCGATGCTTTGAGCCAGGCGTTGCTTGCCGCTTCCAAGAAGAGCATCGGCCCTGCGCGGGAGCTTGCCATCGCCATCAATCCTGAAAAGGGGACGATTCATGCCACAGCAAAATTGATCGCTGTTGAGAAAGTGGAGAATGCATTCGAGCAGATCGGGCTCAAGGCAGCGCGCAAGCTCAAGCCGGACGCTGAGCTTGGTGACGAAATTACAGTCGAGATACCGCCTCAGGTCATGGGCCGTATTGCCGCCCAGACGGCCAAGCAGACGATGCTCCAGCGCCTTCGTCAGGCTGAGAAAGAGAATCTCTATGATGAATTCAAGGACCGCACAGGCGATGTGGTCAGTGGCGTCATTCGTCGCTTTGACAAGAGTGATGTCGTCGTCGATTTGGGCAAATTCGAGGGAGTGATGCCTGCGAAGGAGCGAGTCTCTACGGAAGACTACACACCTGGGGACCGCATGAGATTCTATGTGAAAGCAGTCGAGAAAGACAGCTCCCGTGGACCCGAAATCATCCTCAGTCGCGCACATCCCAATTTTGTTCGCCGCCTTTTCGAATTTGAGGTCAGCGAGATTTCAGACCGCACTGTTGAGATCGTGAGTATTTCACGGGAGGCTGGCTACCGCACCAAGGTGGCCGTCCACAGCGCTGATGAGAAGGTGGACCCTGTAGGCGCTTGCGTTGGCCTGCGTGGAGCACGGGTGAAGAACATTGTTCGCGAGCTTAATAACGAGAAAGTGGACATCATTCATTGGTCACCAGACCACGCCGAGTTTATTCGCGAGGCGCTCAAGCCCATCAAGCCGCTCTCTGTCAGGGTTTCCGCCGACAAGCGCTCAGCACACCTCACCGTTTCGGAGGAAGATCTCTCCAAAGCCATCGGGCGTCGTGGCCAGAATGCCCGCCTGACTTCACGGCTGGTGAACATGGAACTGTCCATCGAGAAAGATGAGACCGCCGCCGAAGTCTTCGCTGCTCAGATGGGCAGTGCCGCGTCCCACCTTGGCAAGGCTCTTGGCATTGATGATGCAACAGCTGCGAAGCTCGCCGAAAATGGACTCAACGACCTGAGGCTGTTCGCCCAGGCCGACGTGGATGATATTGCCGCGATCATTGATGGCGACCGTGAACTCGCCGAGCACATCTTCAATCGCGCGACGGAGTTAAACTCCTAGCCTTTAATTCCCCCCTACTCTTTTTATTCTGACCTACCTCGCCCGAAGCCCCGCCAATACCCACATGCCTTCTCGTTCCAGATCGTCCCCAAGCCCCTCTCCCGATGAATCGGGGAAGGATCAAGCTCCCGCCGCCAAAAAGGCTGCGAGCAAGAAGGTGCTGTCACTGATTGAGGAAGGTGAAATTGCGAAGCCCAAGAAGGCAGCCGCTCCGAAAAGTGGCCCAGTATTGAAGCCCCTTGGTGCGAGAAACAGATCGGATACAGGCAAGAAGGCGGATGCTGACGACGCAAAGCCAGCCGAGCCCGCAAAGCCCACGATCGCCGAGCGAAAGACAGCGGCGCTATCCCTGTTCGATGAGGAGCCCAAGCCCCGCACGAGACGTGATCCCGCAGCCGCGAGCGGAGCGATGCCTCCGATTTCGTTGCTAAAAGGCGATCCTACGCCCGCACCAGCACCGGCTCCAGTTCAGCCCCCCCAGCAACCAGCTACCGTTTCAGAGATTGCAGGTGAGCCCGGCGAGGAGAAAATCCTTCACCTCAAGCCGCCGATCATCGTCAAGGACTTGGCTGAAAAAATGGGCGTCAAGGTATTCAAGCTCATTGGTGATCTCATCGCCTTCAAGGTATTTGCCACAGCTGACAAGGCGATCGAACTGGAGATCGCGGAGAAAGTTTGTGAGAAGCATGGCTGGAAGCTGGAACGAGAAAAACGCGAGAAGGGTGCTGGTGTCCACAAGGTCGAAGAAGTCATCGTCGAGCCGCTGCCGATTGCAGTCGAAGAGCAGCCTGCGGACGTGATGGAGCTTCGGGCTCCGATCATCACGTTCATGGGACACGTCGATCACGGCAAGACCTCCCTTCTGGATGCCGTGCGGAAGTCCCATGTAGCATCGGGCGAAGCCGGTGGCATCACCCAGCACATTGGCGCTTACTGCGTTTTCCATAACGATAAGCCGATCACTTTCATCGACACGCCGGGCCACGCTGCCTTCTCGCAAATGCGTGCCCGCGGTGCCAATGTGACGGACATTGTGGTTCTCGTGATCGCGGCTGACGATGGCATCATGCCACAGACCCGAGAGGCTCTCAGCCATGCTAAGGCTGCCGGGGTCCAACTCATGATCGCGATCAACAAGTGCGATCTTCCTGCGGCTAACATCATGCGCGTCAAAGGTCAGCTTCAAGAGATTGGCCTCACGCCTGTCGATTGGGGTGGTGACATCGAATGCATGGAAGTCTCCGCTCTCAAAGGGATCGGCATCGACAACCTGCTCGACACGATGAGCCTCCAGGCGGAAGTCTTGGAATTGAAGGCCAATCCGCGCGCCCCTGCTCGTGCCACAATCATCGAGTCCTCCATGCAAGAGGGCAAGGGACCCGTCGCAACGGTGATCGTTAAACAAGGATCGCTCAGAGTGGGTATGCCATTTATCTGCGGCCCTCATTGGGGCAAGGTAAAGGCCATTCTGAATGATCGCGGTGAATCCATCAAGTCCGTGGGCCCAGGTATGCCTGCTGAACTCGTCGGCTTCAGCGATATGCCTCATGTGGGCGATGAAGTGGTGGTGATGGACAACGAGCGGGCGGTCAAAAAACTCAGCGAAGAGCGCCAGGAAGAACTCCGCCGCAAGAAGCTGCAGGTGCCACGCCGCTCCACTCTTGAGAGCCTTTTTGCCAATATCAAAGAGGGCGAGAAGAAGGCGCTCAAGCTTATCCTGCGCACCGATGTGCAGGGATCAGTAGAAGCGATCGTGAAATGTCTGACCGATATCAAATCGGACAAGGTGAAGCTGGAAATCCTCCATTCGGAACCTGGAGCTATTTCCGAGTCCGACGTCCTGCTGGCTTCGGCATCGGATGCCGTCGTCATCGGATTCAATACCAAGGTCGAGAACAAGGCTCTCAGCGTCGCCAAGCGTGAAGGCGTTCAAATCAAACTCTTCTCCATCATCTACGAACTTATCGATCAGGTGAAGGAATCCCTCCTTGGTCTGCTCGACCCGCTCACACGCGAAAAGGTCATCGGACATGCCAAGGTGAAGCAGGTTTTCAATCTCACTCGTGGTGTTGTCGCTGGCTGTGGAGTCACGGATGGTCGGATCGATCGCAAGGCACGCGCCCGCGTCATCCGTAACGGGCAGGCTGTTTACGATGGCAATGTTGACACCCTCAAGCGCTTCCAGGACGATGTCGCTGAGGTTCGCAATGGGCTGGAGTGCGGTATCAAACTCGGGCACTACAACGAATACGAGGAAGGCGACATTATTGAGTGCTACGAACTGGAGAAGATCGCTCAAACGCTCTAGTTCACGACGACTTTCATCCGCAGGCTTCGCCGTCAAAGCTCCCTTTGACGGTTCGAAAAACCACCGCTGTCTTCTCTGACCATCATGACCCATCGCACAGCCAGAGTTGGCGAACTGATCCGCCACGAACTGTCCACCATCCTCGCTCGCGAGCATTCATTTGGCAGCATGTTCGTCACGGTCCATCAGGCCGATGTGGCCGCTGATTTGAAGAACTGCACTGTTCACATCGGGATCATCGGTGGTGATGAATCACGGCATGGAGAAGCCATCGACAAACTCAATCGCGCTGCGGGTGCCATTCAACGATCCCTATATCGGCGAGTGACCTTGAAAAGCTCTCCCCGGTTGTTCTTCAAACTGGACCGCTCTGCTGAACGTGGTGTGCGCATCGTCAATGCAATGGAGCAGTTGCCTGCTGCCCTGCCTGAGTCGGATGCGCCGCTGGGTCATTTTGAGGGACGTGACGGGCTTGACCATCGTTGGGAGGCCGAGCAAGAGGCGCTCTCACCTGCCTCCACCAAGCGTCAGGCTGGGAAGTTCAATACGCCGCTGAACGAGGCGTCTGATTCTGAAGACGACGATGAGTGAGAATCATAGCTTCCATCAAATTGGTGAAGCGCTGAGGAATGCTCGCCGTATCGGCTGCGCGAGCCATGTGCGTCCTGATGGCGATGCTTTGGGTTCGTTGCTTGGCTTTGCCTTGAGTATGAGACTTGCAGGCAAAGAAGTGGTCGCATTGTCCAATGACGGTGTGCCGTGGCACCTCGCTTTTTTGCCCGGTGCAGACACGATCATCAAGCCGGATGGGCAGGTTTGCGATGTCGATCTCGCCGTCGCGCTGGACACTGCTACGCTTGATCGCCTTGGTGCAAACAGCATCGCGGCGCTGGCCAAGGCGGGCAGCCTTATAAACATTGATCACCACGGAAGTAATCCAGGATACGGGCATCTCAATTACATCGATAGTCAGGCTCCAGCCGTGGGGGAGATCGTTTACGACTTGTTGATCGATCAGGGATTTCCTATCGACCTTTCCATTCGCGAGAACCTCTTCGCGGCCATCAGCACGGATACGGGCTCTTTCCAATATTCCAGCACCACGGCGCACACGCACGAGATCGTCGCAGCCATGATGCGGGATGGTTTGGACACCGCCCGCATGGCGCGCTTGCTGTATTCGCAGAATCCCATGCGTCGAGTTGACTTGCTTCGCACACTCCTCAACGAGATGGAGTTCCGAGCCGAAGGCAGAATCGCCAGTTGGATCTATCCGCAGAGCACCAAGCAGCGCATCGGAGTGCAGCCCGGAGACACGGAGGGCTTGATCGACAACATGCGATCCATCGACTCCGTCGTGAGTGCGGTGATTTTTGAAGAGCAACGCGATGGGAATATCCGCGTCAGCGCACGCAGCAAGGATGACAGAGTCAATGTCGCCAATGTGTGCGCCCAGTTTGGTGGAGGTGGCCACCGTGCTGCTGCCGGTGCCACCCTGCCCGGCCCCATCGCCACCGCAGCCACCCTTTACCTTGAAGCCCTGGAGCATGAAGTCAGAAGAACAGATTAGCGGAGTCCTACTCATCGATAAAGAACCCGACATGACGTCTCACGACGTGGTGGCTGTGGCACGTCGATGCCTGAATCAAAAGAAGATCGGGCACTGTGGCACCCTTGATCCCATGGCCACGGGGATGCTGATTCTCGTTCTGGGAAATGCCACTCGCATTCAGGATCTGCTGATGGCAGAGGACAAGGAATACACCGGCACCCTCACTCTTGGTTCCACAACCTCCACGCAAGACAAGGAAGGTGAAGTCCTGGAAACCAAGCCCGTCCCCGAGTTGACCCATGATCAGATTCGTGAAGCCTTTGAGTCCCTGCGTGGCGACTTTTTCCAGCTTCCTCCCATGGTGAGTGCCATCAAGAAGGACGGTGTTCCGCTCTACAAACTAGCCCGGCAAGGCAAGGAAGTGGAGCGTGAGCCACGGTTCGTTCGTGTTTACGATTTCGAGATTACACGCATCGAGTTGCCCGAGATCGACTTCCGAGTGGTTTGCAGCAAAGGCTTTTACGTGCGCACCTACGCGCATGACATCGGACAAAAACTAGGCTGTGGCGGGCACCTGAGCGCCTTGCGACGAACTCGCAGCGGGCACTTCAAGTTTGTGCCAGGAAAATTCGCCACTTTTGATGATCTCAAGCAAGGTCGCCGTGATGTTGTTGAGTCATCCGTGTATTCACTTTACGACGTTTCAAAGCTGCGCGGAGCCTGACGTTTGATCTGCTAAAGGCCCTTCCAGAGCTTCACGTTGTCAATCTGGCAGCCGCCAAAGTCGAGGGCTTTAAAGTCGATCTGGGCTTGGCCCGTCATGTCGATGTTCGTGCTTTCGAATCGGTGCTTCTTGCCATCAATGGAAAGAAGTAGGGCACCCTTCTTCAGTTCAATCGCGACATCGTGCCACTCATTGAGTGTGAACAAGGGTGCTGCGGTTGGCTGTATTTCGACGTTCTTCTTGATCGTCAGCGTCGTCGCCTTCTCGCTAAAACATATCGTGTGAATGTGGTGACCGATGTCCAGCAAGGGAGAGCCCTTTGTGTAGGCCTTGCCATCATATCGCAAGCGCATCGTGCAGACGAAGTTCTCGGGCACCTTCCTGAGCCAGATCACCGGCTTCAATCCTGCATGAGACGGATCGTCGCTCGCCTTCTTCTTTTCCTGAAATTCCTTCGATGAGGGGCTGCCAGTGAGGATGCCATCCTTGATCACCCAAGTGGTATTCTGACGAACCTCCCAAAACTCAGCATTCAGCGTGCCGTCAAAGCTGTCCTGATAAACTAGCTGAGTCTTCTCAAACAACTCGGGTTTGTAGTTCGGCTCGGCTGCGTGGAGCCAGGGAGTCAAGGCAATGATGAGAAGGACAAAGGCGGCGTTTTTCATGGGGCGATCTGAGTTCGCATGGTTGGTAACTCCCCAAGGTTCTCGAATATTGCACTCTTCGAGGGTGTGATATTCACCGCCTCATTCGAGTGGCAATGCCTTGGCTGGAGGCGATACAACAAGCATCTTAGAGATCGGGTTGCATGGGGCCATTGCTGCAAATGCAAAAGTCGTCGCCAAACGGCCCCGCCATCGCCATAGAGGTAACACTTGCGATGACGCCTCCAGCCATGACTCCACGTTCCTTGCCCGACCTCACCCTTGAGGAACTGGCTGATTGGATGGAGATGCACGGTTACAAGTCAACGCACGCACTGCGGGTCTTGCGCCGGGTTTATGAAGTCAATGGCGAGCGCGCTCGCTCCAAGGTGCTGATGCCTGAGGGGTTGGAGCCCCTGATGCATTCCACCTTCGTGAAGGAAGCCGCTTCGCTGGCCATGCGGCAGGTGGCCACAGATGGAACTTGCAAACT
>CAUJJC010000091.1 GCA_963204975.1 Verrucomicrobiota bacterium
AGAGCTCAGCTTGAAGTGACCCAGCGAGCACGCGTAGTGACGACCAAACATCATCTTCACTTCGATCTTGTCGGCAGTGATCGGCTTGTCGAAAACGAACACCGCTTCATGCCGCTCGCCATAGCGCGCGGCACAGGACCAACCCGTCTGCGGATCGCCATCGGTGGCGAGCATCGCGGTCGCGTCGTTTTTGCCGAAGTTGTTCTTCGCGTAGCTCTCGGTCGCGCTGGCGATCTTCACCGGCTGACCGTTCGCCGTGATCTGGAACACGCCCATGAAGAAGTCCCCCTTCGGCCCCTCGTAGTAGCACATGCCGGGTCCATGCGCGGGCAGGCTGTTGTGCGGCAGCGCTTCGAGACGCACCGCTGTGATGGCCTTCACGCCAGCGCTCGTGAGCACGAGGTTGAAGGTGTCCGACTTCGTGATGTCACCGGAACCGAGCAGGCTGCCATCGGGCTGCACGGTGAGCAGCGGCATGTTGGTCTTGGCTTCCACAGGCTTCAGCGTGGTCCACGCTACGGCCTTCGCGCGCTGCTCGGTGAGTGATTCAGCGAAGGCCTTCTCCGCAGCCTCGCGACCACCGGGGAATTGATCCGGCAGCTTCCCGAGCATCGCTTTTGCTTGTTGGAGATTGGCTTGATACTGCTGCTCTGCGGTCGCATCGGGCAGATCGTAGTCCGGTTCGTCCGCATTGTTGAGGAAGGCCATCATGCCGTAATACTCGGTGTGCAGAATGGGATCGTATTTGTGCGTGTGGCACTGGCAGCATTGCATGGTCAGGCCCAGCCAAGTGGTGGCCGTGGTGCTCACGCGATCCACCATCGCATTGTAACGAAACTCATTCGGATCAATGCCGCCTTCTTCATTGAGCATCGTGTTGCGATGGAAACCCGTCGCGATCAGCTGCTGCGGTGTCGCGTTCGGCAGCATGTCGCCAGCGAGTTGCTCGATGCTGAACTGATCAAACGGCATGTCCGTGTTGATCGCGTTGATCACCCAGTCGCGATACGGCCAGATGCTGCGGTAGCGGTCCTTCTCGTAGCCGTTCGTGTCTGCGTAGCGCGCGAGATCCAGCCAGCGCCGCGCCCAGCGTTCGCCGTAATGTTTGGACGCGAGCAACGAATCCACCAGCGCCTCGTAGGCTTCATTCGTCGGCGACTTCACAAACGTCGCGAGCTGCTCCTGCGAAGGCGGGAGACCGGTCAAATCGAGCGCCACACGACATGCGAGTGTGGTCGCATCGGCTTGTGGCGAGGGTGCAAATCCAGCCGCTTCCAGCTTCGCGATCACGAACGTATCAATCGGATTGCGCACCGCGTGCTGGTGCTTCACGGACGGCAGCGATGGCACCTGCGGCTTGAGGAAGGCCCAATGCGGCTGGTATTCCGCGCCCTCGGCGATCCATTGCTTGAGGATGCGTTTCTGCTCGTCGTTGAGGGGCTTTTTTGTGGATGGCGGTGGCATTATCTCATCCTCATCCGAACTGAAGAGGCGGGCCACAAACTCACTGTCCTCGACCTTCCCCGGCACGATGGCACGCTCGCCTGACTTGGCGGGCTTGAGCGCATCCTCGCGCACATCGAGGCGAAGCTTGCCCTTGCGCTTGTCCACGTCCGGCCCGTGACAGGTGAAGCAACGATCCGACAAGATCGGGCGCACATCGCGCTGGAAGTCGATCTTCGACTCGGCCGCGAAGAGACTGGCTCCGATCAGGAAAACCGGGGCAGTGAGATGGAAAATCGAGACACGCATGGGGATGGAAGACTGAACGCGCAGCCTGTGCCTTTCCTTCTCGACAAGCCAAGCGCACGATTTGGCAAATCCGCTCGGAGCACAGGGTCGGCGGTGGTAGTTTGGACAGGTTTTGCAGGATTGGGGGAGGCATTTGCAGCTTCGTTTTGAAGCGGAGCTTGGTGCTCGCGGCCGGACAATCCTGAATAATCCTGCCATCTTGTTAATCCTGTCGAAAAGGATCTGCCAAGCTACTCAACCTTTCCGATCCAAGCGATCGCGAGCGACCCGGCTTCTCGGCAGCTCATGAATCGAGGACGAGTAGGACTGAAGCGTTTGCAGCGCTGGGGTGAATTCGACACAGAGGTGTCAACCTTTGCGATACAAGCTATCGACGACGTTGCGCACATACTGCTCGTCGCTCAGACCGAAGTCGGCTTCGTCGGGGAATTTGACCTTCTCGCGGAAGCGCGTGGCCATGAGTTCGAAGAGCTTGATCGTGGCCTCGGACTCGAGCTGCTCACGACGAACCAAGGCTGCGAGCGCTAGCTGCGCTTCATCGGGCGAGACCTTCTGGCGCAGGCGGGCTTCGAGGTGTGGATAGGCGCGGAAGCTGTTGTATTTGCCCCCGAGCACGCCTTCGACATCGGGTGCTGTGGCCTTGACTTCACGCACCACCACGGTGCCTGCAGCGAAGTCTCCCAGGCGCTGGCAACGGCGGCTGAACAAGCAAAACAAGCCGCCCACGGCATAGGCCATCGGGAGCATGTCGGCGATGCGAACGAGGTTGCGGACGATCACCTGACTGGGCCGCAGTCGCAGCCCGCGCTCGTCCATCACACGGATGCGCATCACGCGCTTGCCCAGGGTTTGACCGTTGAACAGCAGCTCGCAAAACCCTGCGTATCCGAAGGTCAGCATAAACTGCACGAGCACTCCTGCGGCAGCACCGAAGTCCTGCATGAAAATGGCGAGCGGTGTGATCACAAACATCAGCGCATTCTGCACCGCCATGATAACCGCGTAGTCGATGAAAAAGCCGATCGCACGAGTGACAGGCCCTGCGAGCGGCAGTGAGAACACGACTCCCTCCGGCGTGGAGATATGCAGGGTGGCAGTGCTGTTGCGAGCGGCGGACATCAGGCAGAAACAGGCTGGGATTTGTCGTTGCGTCCGCAGAGCAGCAGGAAGGCCGCGAGCGTGATCAACTCGGTTGTCCCAAAGATAATCTTTACCCAGTAGGGCAGAACCGGTTCGTGATACTGCGAGAAGAAGGCCTCCACAATGCCTGCCCACACCAGCATCACGGCGACACCACCGATCAAGGTCGCCACATCGGGAACGATGAGTCGAAGGCGGGTGCGAATGCCATCCCGCGTTCCCCAGCCAATCAAGGCGCGTGCGATCACCAGTCCCGCCTGACCCCCGATGAGGATGGCTGGAATCTCAAACGAACCATGCGGCAGCAACCACCCCAGCATGAACACGGTCTGCCCATCGAGCATGTAATCGAGACACACCGCGCCCAGGATCACGCCGTTGTAAAACAGGATCAACACGGTGCCAATGCCCCAGGTGAGCCCGAACGCCATAGCCTTGATCGAGACGCCGATGTTGTTCGCCATCAGCTGCGCGGAGAAGGTGCCGCTGTGCTCGCTGACGCGATGGGAGTTCTCCTTGTAGTTCTTCTCTTCGTTCGCGACGCGCTCTGACGGCGTCTGCATCGCGACATGCTGAAAGGGAGCCAGCGCCACCCGTCGGCCATCGACGTCGAGCACCAGCATCAACCCGCCAACGATCATGCCCACCAAGGTCAAGGTGGAGGACAAATGAAAAGCCCAGGCCTGTCGCCGGAAGGTCTGCGGGAAGGTATGCAGCAGCCAATGCACAGGACGGAAGCGCCGCACATACGTCTGCGCGGAATGAATCTCGGCATAGCCACGGCCAACGAGCATCTCCAGGTAAGTGCGCAGTTCCGGCTCGGCATTGGCCTGACCCACACGCGAAAGATCGGAGCAAGCCCGCTGGAATAATCCGAGCACGCGTCGGCTCTCCTTGAGGTCCGACAGATCGAGCGTGCCCGCCTGAATGCGATCCAGCGCGCGCTCCAGATCCTGCCAGAACGGTCGCTCTTTTTCGACGAAGCGTTTGAGGTCAATGATCATAGCAACTGCCGCTTCTTCACGTTGAGGTATTCGGAGATCACATCCGCGATGAGATTCTCCTGGAGACTGGAGGTGAGATGCACGCCGCACTGCTTCAGGTCGCGCGTGGTTTGCTGGAGATCGCTCCACATGAGATGTCCCGCGAGGCGCGAGTAGAGATCATCCGCATGATCGATCTGATCGCTGCGATGGAACAGCGGCTGAAACTCCTTGGACCCAAGCGTATGCACAAGGATCACATGTCGCCGCGCGGCCTGACGCACCGCTTCGGAGAACGACTCCGACAACCACGGCTCGCCCAAGTCCGTGAGCACCACGATCAGCGAGCGATGGCGCAGACGATTGCCCACCGTGATGAACAGCTCGTTGTAGTCCGGGCTCACGATGCGCGGCTCCAGCGTGTAGAGCGCGTCGCGGCAGGCATTGTAATGCGAGCGCCCACCACCCGCAGGCAGCGTGGTATGCACCTGATCGCTGAACGTCATCATTCCAAAGCGATCATTCTGCTGCTCCGCCGCCAGCGCCAGCACCAGCGCCGCCTGGATGAAGCGCTCGCACTGCGTCTTCGGGGCAAAGCGGTCGCCCGCTGCCCCCACGTTCTCCAGCGGACGCGCGCTGCGTCGCGAGATGTCGAGGATGACATGCATCTCCTGCGTGCGCTCGATTTGATACATCATCGTCACCGGGAAGCGCCGCTTCGCCGTGCCCTTCCAGTAGATGTCGCCATAGCTATCGCCCGGCGTGTAGGCGCGCAGTTGCTCGAACTCGCGACCCTTCCCCAGCTGCCGCACCTGATGCGTGCCGATGCTGCCACGACGGAAGAACAACGGCGCGAGCAGGTTGCGCTCACGACTCAAGTCAGGATACACACGCACCTCGCACTGGCACTCCACCGCACGCCGCAGGTCCCACAGCCCCAGGCGCGAAGAAGTCTCCACATACGCCCGATCCATCGTGAAGGCACCGCGTTCCAGCGCCAGCACATCCCAACGCGGCTTCGCACCGCTGCCATCGTCGGCCAAGGTCACATCAAGTTCCGCCGCATCGACTTCCAGCATTCGTGGAAAAGGCAGACCCACGCGAACATGACGCAGTGCTTTCGAGGTATCGAGCACGATGGCTTCCAGCTTGAAGCTCTTGCTCTTCGATGTGCGCACCGTGTCAGGCAGCACCACCTGCACGCCATTGAGCCGCAGCAAAGACGTGAGCGCATCCAGAGCGAGGATGCCGACCAGCACCACGCCTGCCAGCACCAGCACATCGACTGGAGCACCAGCAACGCCCAGGACGAACCACGCTGGCACAACGACCAGCGCGACGAACCAAAGAAGGCGTTTGGAGGGAACGAACATGGGGTGCTAAATCAGTTTGTCGTATTCCTCGTGCTTGCCGATCCACACCCACAAAAATCCAGTGGGTATCGCGACTGCGAGCGCTCGATGATCGCGACCGACTCGGGCAGACCATAGTTTACCACTTTCTTGAACTGAAGCGAAGGGTGTCGAGGATCACTCTTGAGGAGGGAGAAGTTTTTGTCAGCGAGTGCTTGCACATCGACTGATAGACTTGAGTAGGCTTGCCAGAAACTGCTGGCAGCCTTGTGTTCAAAGATCTCGGGCTTGTCCGGCATTATACTCGTCCATGGCGCGGTTGATCAATGAGTCGTGTTTCCCGGTTGCACTATCCATTTCGATCTGCTGGTCCCACGCTTCCATGTCGCGATCAGCGAACCAGTTGCGCAACTCCCTAAACTGCTCCGCAGGCAATTCTTCGATGGCATGTTCAATTTCGCGAACGCTCATAGTGTTGAATTCAATGGGTTGATTGAATGTTACCTCGGCACCGGAACCACGTCTAGAATGCGATTGACCAGCTCGGTCACGGTGAGGCCTTCGATTTCGTATTCGGGGCGCAACAGCAAACGATGGCCGAGCACAGGTTCGGCGAGGGCGCGCACATCATCGGGAGTCACAAAGTCGCGCTGATCAAGGACAGCACGCGCACGACTGGCGAGGACGAGAGCGATCGTCGCACGAGGACCCGCACCAACGAGAACGGCCTCATGTTCACGCGTGGCGCGGACGAGTTCGACCACGTAACTCACGAGTTCATCGCGGACGACCACTTGTTGCAGGGCCGCCTGCATCTCGGCGATCTGATCAGCGGTGATCACGGGCCTCACCGCTCCACTGTCGAGCACGGACTCGGGTGCCTCCTTGCCTAGCAAGCGACCAGCGAGCGAGATCTCTTCATCGCGCGTCGGATAGTTGACCTTGAGTTTGAACATGAAGCGGTCCTTCTGCGCTTCGGGCAGAGGATAGGTGCCTTCGTATTCGACCGGGTTCTGTGTGGCGAAGACGGTGAAGCTCGCCGGCAGCGCGTGGGTTTCGTTGTCGATGGAGACCTGCCGTTCCTGCATCGCCTGGAGCAGCGCGGACTGCGTCTTGGCGGGAGCGCGATTGATTTCATCGGCGAGCAGGAAACTGCAAAACACGGGACCCTTCACGAGCTTGAACTCATTCTCCTTCAAATTAAAAACGCTCGTGCCGGTGATGTCCGCAGGCATGAGGTCGGGCGTGAATTGCACGCGACCGAAGTCAGTGCCCAGCACCTGTGCAAGCGTGCGCACCAGCAGGGTCTTGCCCGTGCCCGGCACGCCCTCGAACAGCACATGATTGCGCGTGAAGATGGCGATGAGCGCGTGGTCAATGACCGACTGCTGGCCGATGATCACTTTCGCAATCTCAGCGCGAGCAGTCGCGAGCATGGTTTTGAGGAGGTCGAGGTTCATGGTAAAGGGGATGGGTTAGCGGTGATACGAAGGTTTCCATGCCACATCCGGCTGCGGCAAGGTGCTGAAGGCTCCAGGAGCGATGGTGGTGATCACGAGGTCGATGGGAAAGATTAAGCCTTCAGTGTCTTTGCGGAAGTTGCGGGCATGGGCGTCAGTGATCAACAAGCCATCGCGTTGTCGATACCACGTCACGACCTTGATTTCCGGGTTCACAATCATGTCAGGATCGACGCGACTGAAACCGTGAGCTTCCATCAGCGCGGCAACATCATCGAGTGTGGCTGGATCCTCTGGAAGCTCGACAATGAAAGGCTGAGACACCGCCATGCACGGCTCACGATCAGGACCTTCCGTGCGTCCGAGATAGTGAGTTGCCAGACCGAAGACATCGGCCATCACTGCCCAGCGCTGCAGATACTCCGATGGCAGTGCACCGCGCATGGCTAGCTGTTTGCGGTTTAAGAAAGTGCGCGGATCAAGCAGTGACCTCTCGTCCAGAATGCGACCGTAGAAGCCTGGGAGTGTGTGCTTGATGACAACGTCTGGTGACGATGGGATGAACACCACATGCTCACCGCCAACAAAGCTCTGCGGGAGCGCCGACTCTCGTGCGATAGGTTCTGACGCGAGTGTGACTAGCTGTGCCTCACGGGCGCTGGGGAACTCGATTGATTCGCAG
Organism: Verrucomicrobiota bacterium; assembly: GCA_963204975.1. GTDB lineage: Bacteria > Verrucomicrobiota > Verrucomicrobiia > Verrucomicrobiales > Verrucomicrobiaceae > JAEUHN01. The sequence continues at coordinate 7,370 of CAUJJC010000091.1, forward strand.
CCAGAATGGAACGCACCGCCGTTTCCCGAGAAACGCGAGGCTGCCGCAAGGAGGCTTCGAACAGCTTCTTCGGGTCCGTGATGATGATCGACTTCTTCTTCATGCGCAGGCGCTGGGTTGGTGAAAGGGTGCGTCATTGCCTCGCCATCGTCAAGGCGGGCCTCAAGGGAGGATGGATCGGGCGCGCTCATGCCTTCTTCGAGGGATGCAGCGCGTCGCGAATGCGGCGGTAGGTGCTGACGGGGGATTTCAGTGCGGTGGGATCGGCGAGGAGGGCCTCGGCTTGGGCACGGCGTGGTGGGGGCACGGCCTCAGCGGCTGCTCGGGTGCCAGACCAGATAGCGAAGCATCGGGGCAGCAGTTCGCCGAACTTCACGCCGCGACGCAGCAGCCCTTCGAGACCGCTGGCGGTGCTCTGTCCGGCGACGGCGTCGGAGCGCCAGTGTCCGAGGTCATCGTCTGCGGACGAAGGCACGAGACTGAAAGCATTGCGCCAGATGTAGAGGGCGAAGAGCAGGATGCCGCCGAGGAAGAGGCCGTGCATGTGGTAGCGCCGGGCGAGAGTCATGACGCCGTCTTCGTCACCCACAAAAGCACCCAGATGGGTCTCGTCAAAGATGATCGTTTTCGCGTCGCCGAGGAGCCAGGAGATGAACGTGGGCTTCGCGTTTTTCCACAGCGCCTCGTTACTTAAAAAGAAGCGATCCGTGCACAGGATGATGGTGCCTGCGCCGAGGGAGCGCTGCATGATGGTGGGGCGGGAGCCCTTGCTGGCCAAGGGCTTCCACGGCGAAGGCTCGGAGGTGATGATCGTTTTCTCGGCAGCTGGCGCTGGCATGGCTTCGACCTCGGGTTTAGTTGGGGCATCTTTCTTGTCGGTCTTTTTCTTGAGGCGTTCGGCAATCCTGCGACTCCAGGCGGGCGTCCAGTCCTGTTTGGGATTGTCATCAATGTAGAGCCTGCTGAACCACTCGGGCACCTCATCGGGTTTGAGCGGAAGTCCGGCTTTGACATCCAGCTTGATTCCGCCGCCGTCTTCGTTGGCCTTGAAGGGCTCCTTCACGATGCTCACTTTGAATGCGAACGAGAGAGCGTCACGATCTCCGAGTGAATGCCGAGGCCGGTTGCTGCAGTCGCGTTTCTTGTCCTTGTCGGCCTTGGAATCTGCCGCAGGCGCTGGCTTCGGCGGCGACTTGGTTTTGTCTTCGGAAGCAGCCTTGGGCTCCGGCTTCGATGGCTCAGGAGATGCGGCCTTGCTGTCTTTGGCGGCATCCTTTTTCTCTTTCTCCTCACGAACCTTCCGACGCTCGGCCTCATCCTCCTCGTCGAGTTCATCAAGGGCGCGATCCAGATCACGCTCCAGCCGTCCCGGCGCAGCGCCGTCAGGATCGAGGGCAAGGATGAGCCGTCCACCCGCGCGAACGAAGCGCTCGAGATGCTGAGTGCGTTCGGTGGGCGTCTGAAACTCATCGGCAGTCAATCCGGCCAGCACCAAGGCTTGGCCGCGAGCGTCGGCAGGCTTGTGCCCGGCGGCACCATCACCCGCCCACAAGGCGATGCGCTGATCGCGGGCGAGCTTGTGAAGGGAATCGAAGTTCCGCACGACCTCCACGCCGGGCATCATGTCGAGCGCCTCGAACAACGCACGAGTGCCGAAGGGATCCGTGCGCATCGTTGAGTAAGGTGGATACTGACTGCCGCTGTCGAAGCGATCCGCAAACATCCGGCTCACAGCGATCCCGCCGAGCACGAAGATCCCTGCCAGCGCAAGCCATGCGCCGGTGCTGCTTTTGGTGGGAGATGAGTCAGCGGGGGACGCCATCGGAAACGATGTGCTGGTGGTTGGTGCGGAATTGATCGAGCAGGTCGCGGGTCACGTCGTGCCAGCCATACCAGGCCCAATCAAAGGTGCGGACACTTTCGGTGAACATTCCGCGCAGGTCATTGCGGTCGCGGGCTCGCAGAGCGAGTTCGCGGACGTAGTCGCCATTGGACTTCGACTTGCGAATCATGAGCAGCTTGCGCTCGCCGAGGTGCGCGAGCGTGGCGAGAAAGAAGGCCCGCATGGCGAGGCGGTAGTCGCCGCTGTCGATCTTCTCCTGAGCGAGGCGCAGCCATTCGTTCTCAGGCAATTGAGTGGCGATGATCTGGTCGCTTTCGAGGTTCACCTCGGGTATCGCAGCCAGAGCGGTCGAGGCCTTCGCAGGAGGTGTGCGCCGAAGGAAGCGGATGAGCATCACTACAATGATCAGGCCGAGCACGACGAGCAGCACCTTCAGGACAACCTGCGCAGACTCGGCCCAGGCGGCGGCCGTCGTCGGAGCATCGTCCAGGTTGGGTCCATGTTTGAGCTGACGAAGCCACTCCTTGATCTTCTCGACGAGCAGCTTGTCAAAGGTCTCACCCACCCACTTGCCGACCTTTTCGAACCACTCGCCCACGCTCTTGAGGAAGGAGGCGATCCAACCACGATCCTTGTCCTCAGGCTTCTCTTCACGCGGCAGACGCCATTGAAAGGCCTCGCGCTGGAGCACTTCACGGATGTTGCGATCAAGCTGGGCGGGATCGGCTTTCACTCCCGGACTCTCCGCCACCACAGGTGCCACGGCAGCCTCGGGCGCTGCCTCCAATGAGGAACCCGGCGCGAATAAAATGACCGCTGTGATCAAGGCCAGCGCCGGAGCCGCCGCCCTGCGGAAGGCGACGATGAGGTCTTCGCCATTCTTGCGCGAAAGGCTGTAGAAGCACCGCAGCACATACATGGACTTCACCAGCGGACCGACGATGAGGTAGCTCGCCATGATCGTGGTGGCGAACATCGCGGAGCTGAGCAGCGTCCACGGATTGCGTGAGAACTCACTCTCCACGCCGGTGAACGCCTTGGCCAGTTGCACCATCAGCAGCACGCCGAGAAAACAGTTCAGCCAGATGATGCTGGCGAAGGTCAGCAGGATGAGCATGAGGCCGTGATTTTGTCCTTGTCGGTAGTTGGACTGCACCACAGCCACACGCATCAGATCACGCGTGCGTCCGCCCTGGCGAAAGTGGCTGAGGGCCAGCACGGACACATTGTGAAACGCCGCATACATCCAGCCGAAGGGAAGCATGGCGAGCAATGACAAGGGCAGCGTGACGGAGGCTGCGCAGTGAATCATCGCCTGCGAAGTGACAAAGCGGAGCCACGCACGCTTGCTCATCTTCTCCGCCTGCTCGCCACCACGCAATTGGCGTAACAAATGATCGCTGAATACGGCCTGTGCCACCTTCATCCACCAGTAGAGCAAACCCATCGTGAGCGAGGCACCCGGCAGCCGATCCCAGGCACTCGCGGCACGACTCATGTCGCTCACATAGTGGAGCAGCCCACACACAAAGGGCATGGTCCCCGCGAACCACCACACCCAGGTGCGCATCTCCGCACGGCGCAATAGCTCCGTCGCCTCCTCCACGATCTGGAGAAGGGGCTGGTCCGCGCGTGTCTTGGGCTTGGCCATAGGTGGGTTACTTGCTGATCATCCTTTCCCATGCAGTGCCTTCATGAAACGTGTCGGGCATCTGTAGCAGCACCCGGCCCATGAAATAGGCGACAAACCACACACCGATCAGGCCGAGCAACGCCTGCCCGATGATCGAGACCACAAACCAGTCGCGCTTCTTCTCCGCCTTGACCGCCGTCTTCTCCTTGAGGCAGCCAGCGCACATCATCCGGCGCTCCACCGGTGTCACGCACTCACGACAGTAGGAGCGCCCGCAGGAGACGCACTTGGCCGCCGCTTCACGCTGCGGATGATGGAAGCAAGTCGCCCTCGTGATTGATGGTGCGGAGGCGCTCATGAGGGATCAACAGGTGGTTCGCCATCCGTCGAAGGCGTCACAGGTGGGGTGATCGGCGGAGGCACTAACGAGGAAGGTGTGAGAGGAGGAGGCGAGGTGCCTTCGCCAGCCTTTGACTGCCGCAGCGTCTGCGTCAGCGCAGGCATCCCGAGCAAGGCGAAGAACACATCCAGCAAGCCAAGCCCAACGAAGATCCAGGCAAAGCCACTCAGCTCCTTGAAGCTCGCGTTGGCCATCCAGAAAAAGATGCCCGTATTGACCTTCATCCCCAGATCATCCACTGCGCGAACGTTGCGGACTGCGTCGGCAGCGACCATCATGGAGCCCGTGATCAGCAGCCCATAAGCAAAGATGGCGATGAGGAAAAAGTTCACGATTGATCCCCAAAAGGCGGTCTTCAGCGTGCCCGGCAATTCATAGCGAGACAAGCGGGCCAAACCAATGCCCATGAGGATGTGAGCAGCGAGGCAGACGAGAAGATCCACGACCGTGTAGGCTGTGCCCGCCACGAAAGGCTCACCTGCAAACATCGCTCCCGCGACCAGCAGCAGAGGCACGGCGATCATCAACCACACCGAGCGTGGCATCGGTGCCTTGATCCCGCGCTGATCAAAGGCCTGACCGGGCCTCGCCTGCCCCAGTGATTCCAGTGTCACAGCCTCCTGCCCTTGATGCAGGCGACATAGTTCCGTGATGCGCGCGATGACAGCCTGCGCACTGCGCAGACGCTTGAGCGGCTTCAGGCGCACCACTTGCACCGCCGTTTGCAGCTTCACCACGCAGGTCGGGCCTTTCACCAGATGAATGATCAGCAAAATGGCGACGAACAGCACGACCAGGAGGCAGACACCAGCACCCGTCGTCGCCGCAGCTCCTGAGCGTGACAACAGCGAGGCGAAGATCAGCCCCGCCAGCAGCACGAGAATCGAGAGCGCCGCTGCTATCCAGCCGAACGTGGAGGTGCGGGCAATATTGATCGTCTGCACCTTCGCATAGTCGATGCGCTTGTAAGTCTCGCTGTAGGCGAAAAGAAATCCGCCCGCATCAATGAAGAGCAGATGATCGGGACCTTCCCACAACGAGCCGGACACGCCGGAACCTCCAGCCAGGTAGCGATAGTCTTCAAATGCCTTCTTCATGGGGTGCGAGATCGGCTCAGTCAAGCCAGCCAAACCACAGGCTTAAGATGAAGGTGACCACACCAGCCACCTGAAGGAAGGCCAACAGCAATCCGGTGATCAGCCGCCAGCGCCCTCTCGGCACCAGACTGCGCGGCGAGTTCCAATGCCAGAGGCCCAGGATCAATGCGGCAGGCGCAGTGATGATGCCGATCCAGTAAAACACCAGCAGGGGCAGCGTGATGATGGGTGCCAGGCCGAGGGCCAGCACCATGTTGTCCCACAGCGTGCGCTTGCTGCCGAAGCGGGTGTCCTTGGACTTCTCCCGCAGATGATCCAGGCACTTGAGGCAGACGGTGTCTTGGCCCCACTGCGCTGCCCACAAGTCGGATATCAGCACGCCGCAATGATGACAGGACTTCGTTGCCCGCCGAGCGGGGCTGTAAAAACATGCGGCCTCGCCTTCTGCCGGAGGTTCTTCGGGAAGGGTCGGTGGCTTGGGCGCAGAGTCTGCCAGCAGCGCTGGAAAGATGCTCGGCTGCGTCCGTCCACCGCACACCCGGCAACGAATCATCCCCGCTCCGCTGACCAATTGATCAGCGGGCAGAGGTTGGTTGCAGAAGGCGCAGCGGACAGCAGCCATGCGGGCAGGCGTGAGAGAGTTCGCCTCTAGCGGGTCTTGATCACGCGCGTGGCGCAGATGTGATCGTGCAGGGCGCGCTTGTGATCATCGAAGCCAGCGATGACGTAGCCGATGGAGCAGGTCATGCCGCTGATGATCTCAGCGAATCCGCGGCCCCAGGCGCGGCCTTTGGTGACAGGGCTGCCGTCTTCATTGACGACCTTCAAGCCGCACGCCGATTTGCCAGGCGTGGCACCCGATTTCGCGATGAAGATGGCATTGTAAACGGGCGGTCCGAAGAACGCTCCGATGTAATAAATGCCGACCAGAATGATGAAGCCAATGGGAGGAGGCGCACCTGGATTGTCCTTCGTGTCTTCAGGGACCACCTGTAGCCCGGCGAAATGCATGATCATTCCCAGCACTGCCATCACGAAGAGCAGGCTGAAAATGAAGATCAGATTGTCGATGATCTTCGCGCCCACTCGAATCCAGAAACCCGCATACTCCATGGAGCCAGGCAGGCTAGGGCTGACGCCTTCGCGAAGCTGCTGCACATACAAATCCTTCTGCGCGGCTGGCACGGCGAAGCCACCGATCTGCGGCACATTGGCCGGGGCGGTGTCCAGCGCTGCTGGAAGAGCGGTGGAAACGGGCTGCCAGTCGGCCAGTCCATCGCGCCAGATCAGGGTGCTGGCGTTGATGGTTCCCGAGCTGACGAGTTGCATGATGTCCTGCTCGGAGACGGGACCTTTCTGCTGTCCATTGAGAGCGTAATACCAGTTCATGTGGGAAGGTTTAGAGGGAGGGGATGATGAGGATTGCTACGAATCGTCGGAACGCTCGCTGAAATCCGAACACTTGAGAAGCAAAAAGTGAACCTCGTCACCAAGCGATCCACGCTGGTGCCTTGTCATCAGGCATCCACTCCAGCACCAGGGCGCAGCCAGTAGAGCACGCTCATGCGCACGGCGATGCCGTTCTCCACCTGCTGATTGATGAGGCTGCGCTCATAAGTCATGACGTTGTCGGTGAGTTCCACCCCGCGATTCACCGGTCCGGGATGCATCACATACAGCCCCTCGGCCCGCGCCCGAGCCAGGCGATCATCGGTCATGCCATAGACCTTGTGATACTCGCTTACGCTGGGGAAGAAGGGCTCGCGCTGGCGCTCCATCTGCACGCGCAGGAGGTAGATGATCTCGGGCTGCCAGGCCCAGAGTTCGTCCCAGGTGTTGAGCACCTTGACCTCGTCAGGCACATCGCGCGGCATCAGGGAGCCGGGTGCCAGGTAGGCCACCTTCATGCCCAGCCGACGAAGGATGAGGCTGGTGCTGCGAGCCACGCGGGAGTGCTTGATGTCGCCCACGATCACCACTTTGCGCCCAACCACGCTGCCGACGGTTTCCTTGATCGTGAACGCATCCAGCAGCGCCTGCGTGGGATGCGCATGAAAGCCATCGCCCGCATTGATGACCGAGGCGCGGGTGTTTCGGGCGATGAGATTCGGGATGCCGCTCTGCTTATGCCGCACCACGATGTAATCGACCTTCATCGCTTCCAGCGTCTCCACCGTATCGAGCACCGACTCACCTTTAGTCACGCTGGAGGAGTCCACATCAAACTGGATGATGTCCGCGCTGAGCCGCGTGGCCGCGACTTCGAAAGACGAGCGCGTGCGCGTGGAAGCCTCGTAGAAAAGCGGCAGCACGGTCTGCCCTTTGAGCGTGGGCACCTTCTTCACGCTGCGTTTGAAGAGGTCTTTGAAAGGCACGGCGTTATCCAGCACGAACTGGATTTCCTCATCGGTCAGGGAGGCGATATCGAGCAAGTCCTTGCGGGGCGTCATGCGTCTTTGAGGTTGGAAGGTTGGATATAGACCTGGTCGCGGCCATCGACTTCGGCAAAGCGCACACAGACGCGCTCATCGGTGCTGGCTTCGGCATGAATGCCTACGTAGTCCGGCTGGATGGGAAACTCACGTCCTGGGCGCTCCACCAGCACGGCCAGTTGCACCCGCGCCGGGCGACCGTGATCGAGCAACTCATCGAGTGCCGCACGCACCGTGCGTCCGGTGTAGAGCACCTCGTCGCAGATCACCACATGCGTGTCATTGACATCGAAGGCGATGTCCGAGCCCTCCAGCTTGGGCAGCGCCTTCATTTGCTTCAAGTCGTCGCGATACTGGGTAATGTCGATGGTGCCCAGTTGCACCTCGGCGCAAGGCATGGCCTTCATCGCCGCTGCGATGCGCTGGGCCAGAGGCACCCCACGCTTGTGAACGCCCACGAGAGCGAGCTGCTTCGAGCCGCGATGGCTCTCGCAAATCTCCTTCGCCAGCCGCTCAATGCACGACGCCATCTCAGCAGGATCGAGGAGCGGACGGGACGAGGTTTCAGGCATGGAGGCATGATAGTGCCGTGCTCGTCCGTGGTGTCAAAGTGTCTGCTTGTTCCTCCCGCGCCGTTCCGGTAAGATCGCTCTCTTAATCGCCCACAGCTTTTGTCTGGCATGAAACTTCTCGTCCTTCTCGCGTGTCTCTGCGCGGCCCACCTCACCGCCAAGGCGGTTTCCATTTTGGAGGGTGCATCGCAAACACTGCTGCCTGTCGATGAAGGTGTAGCCAAGGCAGGAGACGAGTTTGGGAAGGTGATCGCTACCAGCGGCGGCACCCTCATTGCCGGAGTCCCCAGAGCTTCGATCACAGGCCGGGCTTACGTTTATGTCAAAACGCCAGCCAATGGATGGCAGTTGGAGGCCGAGCTGGCTCCGCCTCCAGACTCCGGCATCACGGGATTCGGCAGTGTGGTCGCCATCGACGGCGACCTCGCAGCCGTGGGACAACTCTACAACAAAACCAAGATCTGCCTCTTCCGCCGCAGTGGCACCACCTGGGCGCTGGAGACCATCTTGTCGAGTCCCGTCACGCCAACGAACGGGTTCGGCGCCTCGATCAGCATCTCGGGCAATGCCGTGCTGGTCGGCGACACGGATCGCAAGCGGGCAGACGTATTTCGCAAGATCGGCACCACCTGGGCACACGAGGCGCTGCTCCCTGCACCCTCGCGCAACTTGCTATCGCCAAGAGGCACCCTGGTGCTCATTCGTGGGAACGTCGCCGTTGTGGTAGAGGCATTCATTCTGGACTGGTATCACTGGGACGGAGCGTCGTGGATTCATGATCGCGAGGTGAAGCCCGCACAGTATCTGACCAGCAAGCCCACCAGCCTGAAAATCCTGGACGTCCGGCTCAATGAGACGCACCAGCTGCTCTGGGTGCTCACGACTTGGGGTCAGGTGGGGGCTTTCTCATGGCCGTCCGGTGACTGGGCGCAGATCGCCATCGCACCGCCTACCAGCGCCCATCTGGGCACTCTCGGTGCAATCACCACAGCGGGCGACACCTTGTGGATAGCGGGCCTATCGAGGACTCTAGCCTACCTACGCAGCGCGAGCGGCTCCTGGCAGCCCGCCCCTGTCGGGTCCAATGCGTTCGGTGCCTCCTTCGCCTCGCAGTTGAGCATGAGTGACAACGAAGTCCTCTGGGGCGACTTCAATGATCCTGGGTTCTCAGGTTCCAGGACAGGCCGGGTGCGCGTGCTGGAGCATGGCTCGGGCGGTTCCTTGCAGTTCGGACAAGTGATCCGGCGGGCAGACATGGGCATCGACGGGGCACGCTTTGGCACCTCAGTGGCCACAAGCGCTCAGTGGCTGGCCGTCGGCAGTCCAGGCCAGGTCAATGCGGCAGGACTGCGAGCAGGTGCCATCAGCCTCTATTCCCCAGGGACCAGCGGGAGCTGGGAGCCGAACGCGGTGCTGCGAGCGACGGATGGCGGCTATGAGGCTCTTCTGGGAGCCAGCGTCGCACTGGATGCTCAGTCAGTGCTCGCGGGCGCGCCTGGGGCCGATGGTCGCACCGGAGCCGTTTACGTCTTCAGCAAGGAGGCCACCGGCTGGACGCAAAAGCAAAAACTCACCCCGCCAACGAGTCTGGTGAACCAGTGGTGGGGGCAGGAGATAGTAATCGTCGGTCCCACCGCCTTGGTCAGAGGCGACAGCTATGTCGCCACCCTGGAGCGAAACTCGGCAGGTGTGTGGGCCTGGACCGGAGTGCTGCCCCTGCCGATGGCAGACCCCTACCTCCTCTCCGGTCTGAGCTACGATGGCACCTGGGCCGCTGTGAAGGACGAGGGCTCACATGCGGTATTGGTCTTCAAGAGAGGGCCATCTGGCTGGGCGTTTCACAGCCAGTTGCAGGTCGCGCCACAAATTCCTCAGGGTCCGTCGGCGCGCAGCCTCTGCATCAGCGGTTCCTTGCTAATGGTTGGTATGGTAGAGATGCCTAGTTCTCTGCCCATCACCACAGATCCGACGAACACAATTGGAAAGGTCTGGTGCTACACCCTGCAAGGCAATGCCTGGAAGCTCACGAAGGTCCTCTCGCAAACGGGCACCAGCGCTCTGGCCAGCAGCGCAGCCTTTGGGCTCCTACTCGCAGCCCAGGGCAATCAGCTTTTCGTCCAATCGATCCATCGCGATCCGACAGCGACGACTTCTAACGGCGAGTCCGTGGACCTGCCTGCCATCGACGTTTATGATCGGAGCTTCCGGTTCCTCACCCGTCTCATCGCGGGCAATACGACAGTTGGCAATCTGACGGTCCAGGGTTCCCAAGTTTACGTCGGTGAGCCCTACTATTCTTCCGAGATGGTCACTGCCTTCGGGCGCGTTCTGGTGGCTAATCTTGCAGGCCTCCAGCTCCGCCGAGGAACACTCGCCACTAGCCCGCCAGTGCCCTCCGGAGAGACGCTTGATCTGGGATTGATGGCAATCAACAAAGCTCGGACCGAATCACTGCGGATTCAGAACACGGGCGTGTTGCCACTCACGGGAATCACCACCCAAATCAGCAACGATCCCTCAGGAGCCATCACGGTAGATCCCTTGCCACGCACCACGCTCAACCCAGGCGAGTCCATGGTGGTGCGCGTCGTGGTGAAGAGTGCTGAGGCGACCAACCTGAATGCTCGCGTCTCATTCAAGGCAGCCAGTTTCCCCAATTATGCCTACAGCATCGGTTTCACCGCAACGGTGGCCATTGCCAAGGCACCCGTCATCGAAGACGCGGAAGGCAACGAGCAGACTGTCGAGATCGGCACCGTGGATGCAGCACCATCACAACTCTCCGTGAATGCCACGGGCACGGACCCGCTCCGCTACCAGTGGTATCGCAATGGCGTGCCCATCCCTGGTGCGACCGGCCCTGCTTACTCCACAGCACCAGTGAAATCACCAGCCGAGGCGGGGCTCTACATGCTGCGAGTGACCAATGACTTCGGCACCGCGCAGTCGAGAGTCTGGCACGTCAACGTCTATCGCCCCGTCGAACGCACCGTGAGACCAACGGCTGGCAGGACACTCACGCTTGCTGTCGAAGCCTACGGGCCGGGGCCTTACTTCTGGAGCGATGACTACAACCACCTTTCCGACGGAGCCTTCGTGCAAGGAAGCTCCACACCGCAGCTACGTCTCGCCCGGCCACGAGGTGTGACCTACACCCTGCAAGCCGGAGGCAAATCGCTGGGCACCTTCGCCGTCGAAGCACCGGACACCACGAGGCCCAACAACATCATGGAGGAGTTCCTTGGTGAAGGGCTCGCCTTTGAGGTGGGGCAAAACGTCAAATTCTACCTGGGCACTCAAGGCGATGAATTGAGCGGCGTTTCGGCTCAGGGCTTGCCGCCTGGATTGCTGGTTCGACGTTTGACTCGACAAGGTTCTGACGGGGCCCCCGTGATGGAATGGTTTATCACCGGGAAGCCCACCACCGCAGGCTACTTCGCCACCACCTTTGTCAGTTCGCGGGCCGGTGTCGCCAGCGCAGCACTGACACTGCCCGTGCAGGTGCAGCCCAAAAACTTCTCCCAGGCACTCGATACCCTTCTTTGGGCAGAAGAACTGAGTGTGGGTCGTGCCTGGTGGCTCGATCTTGTCCCGTCGCTGCCTTACACGCCTTCGGCAGCTCGCCCCTTGGTGATCACGGGACTTCCTCCCGGCATACGACTTGTGTTGGCGAGTCCGTCCCCTGGCGAACCGCCAACATGGCAACTGACAGGAGTGGCCACCGCGCCTGGATTCTATAAGACCACCGTCGTTGGTTATGATGCGAGCCTCGTGAAGCAGGTTCACTACCTGCCGCTGAAGGTGAGGCCGATGCCGCTGGGATCGGTGGGGACTTTTGCAGGCCTGATCGATCCTCATGATGTCTTCATTCCCGAAGGTGGCAGCTTCAGCATCACCACGACCTCCGCAGGCACGTTCTCCGGCTCCTTCACGCTGGGCGCTCAGACCACGCGTGTCGCAGGCCAGTTTGATCAAAGGGGGAACGACGCCGTCGTGGATTCTGCCGCCGCCATCCTGCCTTGGAAACTCCCTGGCTTCAGCATGCCGTTCGTTCTCAGAATCAATGCCGGGGCCGGAGGTGTGCTGCTCGGGGTCATCGGTGCCGGAACCGTGAGCGACGCGGAGACCTCCGGCATCAATCCCTTCGCCATGTTCTTTGGTCGTTCATTGAAATGGAGCACCCGAAGCCCGGTGCCTGCCGATGTCGCAGGCACTTATGACCACTGGACCTCGCCGCTGGTCAGCGGCGACACGGGGTATGCTTTCGAGCAGATCGAGTCCCTCACCTCCTTGTCATCGGGTGGTAGCAATTTCACCGGTGGCAGTTGGGGCGGAGGCATTATCATCGGAGGCTCGGTGACCTTGGGCCGATCTTCTGCCTCACGTTCCGTGGCCCGGAATGAAGCGACTCCAGCACCACCTGCAGGGATCGGTTACGGCTGGACCTTGGTAGCGAGCAACGGTGCCGTCATCACCAGCGGCAAGCTCGCTGATGGTTCACCCGTTCGGGCCATCGGCTTCCTCGACAGCGAATACACCGCCCTCATCCATCTCCCTGCCACGACGCGATCACCGGGCCTGCACGGTGCAATCAAATTCTGGAGCGGACTCGATAGCACCGAGACGGCTCGCCCTGATGGCAAGCTGCTCTGGACGCGTGCCCCAGGCAGTGGAGCCCTCTGGCCCCAGGGATTCCACACGGCGATCACGCTCGAAGGCGAGCGCTTCCAGACGCCGACCGCAGGGGTGAACCCCTTCGGCGACTTCGCCTACCTCGGCACCTCGGGCACATGTTACTTCGCTTACCTGAATGCGGACTTCACGATGGGTGCCGACCATCGACTTCAGCTGGCACCCTCCGCTTACGATCTGCTGCCAGCTTATGGGATCGATTGGATCCAGGGATTCAATGTCAATGTGAATGCCCGCACCGGCATCTTCAGCGGGAGATTCCGAATGAAGTTCACGGACACACCGCCACCCACAGGCGACACGCTGGTAGAAGGGCTGATCCGCCCGCACTTCGGCGGTGGATTCATCCTGGGGCCGGGCTCGGTTTCGCGTCCGATTCGAATCCCCGTTCAGTGAATGGCCCGCCTACTCAAAGTGCATCCGCGCGATGTCCGTGCGGCGCTGGCGGCCTCCAATCTCAGGATTCTCGTTCGCTGATCACATCGCGTGACTTTCTTGGGGGGCTCGATGATCCGAGTTCACGAGACCGTTGGAGCTAATGGTGACAGCCCGTGCGTTTCTTGCAGTTTTAGCCACAGGCGAATCTGATGCTAGACCCGAGTTTCATTCAAGACACGCAGGCTAGCGCTAGTGAATTTGCCGCTAAGGGCTGAGCGGCAACAGTTTTTTCCGGAGTTTTCTATTTTTCTTCTTTACGAAAGCATTTTTTTTTTTGCATTATCTGAGCATCACCCAGGTAATTCAGCAGAATTAATCTGAGACTACAGATCAATTATCCGCCCAATCAATTCGATGCTTATGATTAAAGAGCCCGTTAAAACAAGTCGTGCATTCTTAGCTAAGAACAAATTGACTATTGGCTGGATTCAAGTGGTGGCGCTTCTCTTTTGGACCTTCGCACCACTGAAAACAGCCCGCGCCGTTTACGTGCCCATTCCGGGTGCTAGCGGGGTTGAGGCTTCGTGGGTTCCGATCACTGGAGAGTCTGTCGAGGCTCCGGCCAGCGGCCCGGCCACAGCGCTGAATACGGAAGGGGTGCCGACTTGGCTCGCAGAATTCGAGGCAGCAGTGGCGGGCGGGCAGTTGGTTTTCTGGCAGGGCGGCACTTTCGCCGAGGATGGTCTCTGGCGCACCTTTGGCGGTCAGTGGCACTCGCCCATGGGCGATACGGACAATGATCTTATTCCAGACGGGCTGGATCTTTATCCCTCGGACCCGAACAACAACAGCTTCCTGTGGGATGGCGATACCTTCACCATCAATGGTATCTGGCACGCCTTCCGGGCTGGCTTGTATGCGGGATCAGGGGTTGATGCTAATGGGGACAACCTGCCGGACAGCCTCGCTTCGTGGTTCACCACGCCTTCGGCGCACGGCACACTCCAGCACTGGGCAGGCGGCACCATCCTTATCAATGGCGAATACAGCACTTTTGCTCCGGTCTCCTACTACGCGGAAGCCATGAATGATGAGGACGGGGACAATCTGCCTGACGAAATTGATCCCTTCCCCTCCGATGCCTGGAATAACACCAATTACACCTGGGGGCCTTATGAGGCGCGGGTGGATGGCGTCAGCGTCACCTATGACATCCAGACCTATGGCGGATTCTATGCGGATGAGGACAGCGATCAGATTCCCGATGCAGCTGATCCCTATCCAGAGGACCCAGCCAATAACACAGCCTGGTGGGAGGGCGGCACTTACGATGGCGTAGCCTATTCCGGCTGCTATCACATGGCCAATGCCCCAGATCATAACGGCAATGGGGTTCCCGACGATGTGGAAGCGAGCGTGACAGGAGTTAACGTTGCCGTGCCAGAGTCCACGTTCACCTGGCCTGAAACAGACCCGGTCACTTTCATCATTCAGGGCACCGGGTGGACCTTCGAGCCTACCGTTTACGCTGGCGAATGGACCGATACGGACAATGACGGCATTCCCGATCCGGCTGACCCCTTTCCACAGGATGCCTCCAACGAAGGCGATGGCTCGTCGGCAGGGCCTTCACCCACGTCGGAGTGGTGGCCAGGCGGCACCTTCGGCGATTACGCCTACGAAGGACGGTTCCACGATCCAACCGTGGGCGACGGCGATGCGGACGGCATCCCTGATGACATCGACCTGACCACCGGCATCTTTGTGGGCCAGCAAGCAGCCTCGTTCACCTGGCCGGATACCGGGGCTTCGGCCTTTTATACGGTGGCCGATGAGGTCCAGGAATTCTTCCCCAACCAGTATCCCGGAGAGTGGCTGGACACGGATGGCGAGGGCATCCCCGATGCCGCCGACCCCTTCCCCGATGATCCTTACAATCAGAATGACACGGATGGTGATGGCCTGCCCGATGCCGTCGAGGCGCTTTACCCTTATCATCTGTCTATGGTCAATCCCC
>CAUJJC010000092.1 GCA_963204975.1 Verrucomicrobiota bacterium
CGATCAGCGACTTGAAAAAGGCGTATGATCGGAAGCTCTCGAATCTCAAGAAGACGATCAAAGGCGTGCGCAAGATCGACATGCCCGCCGATAAAAAACTGGAGGCCGCCAGAGACAGTCTTCAGTGGCTCGTGGAGATTACGCCACCAGTGAATGTAGCGAAGCTATCGGCGCTCGGAACGATCCACCTCCATGAGGTTCAGATCGAGTATGAAGATGGCAAGATCAACAAGACGGACACGCTGGTAGGCAGTCTTCCCGTGCAATCCATCAAGCGTCCATGAGTGCTTTCGCCAAACTCCGCCAGTGGCTTCACTGGCTCTTCCTCGCTTATGAGCCCATGCGCCATGCTCGATGGGAGTTGATCATCATGCGCATCGCCCTCGTGCTCATGGTTTGGGACATGCATTCCGGCTGGACCACGCAGTGGACGAATCCCGTGAAGGCTATCCAGCTCATGGTGGAGAACCCTTTTCACTGGGACATCGTGGAGAAATCCCAACCGCATCCAAATGGCTTTGCGATGTTCATGGATTTCTCGTTTCTCTCCAATGACAGTGTTGAAGGGCCGTTGCGCGTGCTCACAGCGATCTCGTTGATTTTGTATGCCATCGGACTGCCGGGCGTGTTTACCCTGCTCATTCCGCTGGCGTTCAATGTGGGCATTGCAACGCTGAGGAATTCGCAAGGTGCCATTGGCCACACCGCGCAGGCCGTTTATCTCGTTCTGCTCTCCGTATGGGCGGCCAGTGCATGGGCGTTGTGGTGTCGGCGCAAGGGCAGGGGACTGCCGCATGAGTTTACCGCTGGTCAGCTTGAGGCTGATTGGGCTAGGCAAGCCCTAGCAGCGGCGTATGTGGTCTCGGCCATATCGAAGATTATTTTTTCCAAGGGCGCATGGATTGCCAGCACCCGTTACCTGCCGCTCCATATCGTGAAGAACCGCGACATGGAGTATTACGAGCAACTGGACTCGGCAGCCTTGAACTTGTCGTGGCTGCCGCACATCATGATGGATCACCAGTGGTTGAGTGCGACCTTGTTCGGCTTTGCGCTGCCCTTGGAATTGTTCGCCTTCTGGGGACTCTACAATCGGCGCTCGGCCGCTATCTTTGGACTGGGGCTCATTGCGTTCCACCAGTCAATCACCGAACTGATGAGCCTCTCCTTCATATATAACAAGGCGCTGCTGCTGGTGTTGTTCGTTGGCCCTTGGTGGTGGATCGCTCGCTTGTTTGGGAAATCGGAAGCCAAGGCACTGAGATCATAGTGCAGTCCTGGCGAACGACGAAACTGCTGGCACGCGAGACGCTTCCCACTACTCGTGCCCCACTTCCATTCTGAATGCCATGCTTGAACTCGTCTCTCTCTCCCATCAGCTCATTCGCCGTGGCACCGAGCCTCTCTCCGTTCTGGACGCTATCAGCTTTCGCCTTCCTGGCGGCCATTTGATGGGGCTCGTTGGGGCCACTGGCAGTGGCAAGTCAGTTCTGCTTAGAACCATGGCTGGCACCCTGCGAGTGCAGGCAGGTGCGGTTTTGTGGAATGGCAGGGATGTCACTCAGAACCTCTGGCGGCCTAACGAAGTAGCGCTGGTTACTTGTGACGATGCCTCCCTTCAGCCGCTGATGAGTGTGAAGGAACATGTTGTTTGCGCCCTGATGCTCCAGGTGGGTGGCATCTCGAAGCGCGATGCCGTGATCAAGGCGGAAAAGCTCGTGTTGTTCTGCGGCCTGGACACGGTGACGAGCGTTAGAGTGCGCGATCTGACGACCGTTCAGCGTCGGCGTTTGCTGCTGGCTCTGGCTTTGGCAGGTGATCCGTTGCTCGTGCTTTGCGATGACTTCATGGCGGGGATTGATCCGCGTTCCCAGCGTGAACTGGGGGCCTTGTTGCAGCTCGTTGCCAGGGAGAATCTGAACCGCGTGGTGATCAATGCCACGCAGACGCTGGCCGAACTGGCTGCCTACGACACGGTGCTCGTGCTGCACGAGGGGCGAGGTTGCTTTCATGGGCCGGGGCGTGCGATCACTCATTATTTCAGCATTCCGCACACAGAGGACCTCTATCACCGTCTGGCCAAGCGACCATCGCAGCGCTGGCAGGATTCATGGAACCGCCACCGCGACTCATATTACGGGGCGTTCAAACTCTTGTCCGGTCCTGGGCTCACGGAGGCCGAACTAGCCGCAGCATCGGATGAAGATGAAGATGGTCGTTCAGAGCCAGGACGGCTTCGCCTTGGTCGTGGTCCTGAGCCAGAGGATGAGGAAGCCTCCAAAGAGCCCTCGATTCCTCCGCCAGTCGAGCGTGCAGGACTGGGCACCCAACTCGCCGTTTTGATGCGTCGGCGCTGGACGCTATTTCGCCGGAACAAGTCCGAATGGTGGAGCCACGCGCTCCTGCTGATTGGATTGCCGCTGGTCGGTTTGATTCTCAGTTGGGGCTTTAGAGGCTCTCTGAAAATGCTGCACAACCCAGACTGGAAGCCTTCGGAAGCGGAGGCTCCAGCTCTCGCAGGATTCGCCATTGGACTCACTTTGCTACAGGTGTTGATGGTGATCGGAGCCGGCGTTTTCAATGCTTCGCACGAGATCGCTAACGAACGGTCCATCTGGCATCGCGAGCATTTCAGCGGCCTGCGTTCCTGGTCATTCGTGCTCAGCAAGGTGTTGTATGTGGGCACGGTTGCCTTGCTGCAAGCCTTCGCGATCGGGCTGGTCTTTGACTTGTTGACAACCGGGCTCCCAGGCAATGGTGCCTTGCGGGTTGGGCTTCTGGCAGTGACGGCTCTGGCCTTTAACTTCCTTTGCCTCGGCATTTCGGCCTGGAGCCGCACGAGTGATCAGGCGACTTCGCGTGCTTGGCTCCTGGCTTTTCTCCAGGCTCCGCTGAGCGGGGCTATCCTCGCGTTGCCCTCTCCCTTGGGATCGGTGTTGCAGCCTTTGACGACGGCGTTTTACGGCTGGTCAGGCAGCATGGATTCGCTCAAAGGTTCCGCCTTGTTTGAGACGATCATCCGCTTCAATGGCACTTGGTTTGCCACGCCTGCGGTCGCTGTGATCCTGCTGCTTGTTCACGCGGGCATTGGTTTATCGCTCGTGATCTCAGGCTTGCGTCGCCGCTAAGGAATCGGATATGCACGCCTTCGTTGAGGTTACCTGCCCGAGTTGCTTTCAGGTGTTTTCCGTGCCTGCGCCTTCCCCCGACGAGTGCCCGTCGGATGTCGATTACGACTGCGAGATCTGCTGTCGGCCCCTGCGCATTTCATTTTGGGAGGAGGACGGTTGGGTGGAAGGCGAGGCCTACGGGCTGGGCGATTGAAGCCGCGTAAATCGTGGCAAATCGGCAAGTTCTGAGCACAAATCCTGCTTGCCGGGGCTGACATTCGGGGCTCTGTGAGCTGCCTTTAGAACCTTTCTTGCAAACCACAAGAATCCTCGACATAATTAACAAATCTTAAACAATGGAAGAACTGACGATTGCTAATGTGATTGGTCGCGAAGTCATCGACTCGCGCGGAAACCCGACGGTGGAAGTGGATGTGTATCTCGAAGGTGGCGCGATGGGCCGTGCTGCGGTGCCGAGTGGTGCCAGCACTGGCGAGCATGAGGCTCTGGAGCTTCGTGACGGCGACAAAAAGCGCTACCTGGGCAAGGGTGTTCTCAAGGCGGTCGAGGCTGTCAATGGGGTGATCGCTGATGCCATCATCGGTGGCGATGCCTCCGAGCAAGTTGTCCTTGATCAGTTGATGCTTGCTGCTGACGGCACGAAGACCAAATCAAAGCTCGGAGCCAATGCCATCCTCGGTGCCTCTCTTGCGATTGCCAAGGCTGCAGCAGAGCAGCTTGGAATGCCTCTCTACAAGTATGTGGGCGGCCCCAATGCCAAGGTGCTTCCCGTGCCGATGATGAACATCATCAATGGTGGTGCTCATAGCGATGCTCCTATCGACTTCCAGGAATTCATGATCATGCCCAAGGGTGCGCCGAGCTTCAGCGAAGCGCTGCGCTACGGTGCCGAAGTTTTCCATGCCCTGAAGAAGATCCTTCACGACATGGGCCTTAGCACCGCCGTTGGCGACGAGGGCGGTTTTGCTCCCACTTTGAAGAGCGCGGACCATGCGCTGGAAGTAATCGCCCAGGCCGTGGACAAGGCTGGTTACAAGCTGGGTGAAGACATCTTCATCGCTCTGGACGTGGCTTCCTCCGAGTTCTTCGACAAAAAGAAGGGCAAGTATGTCTTCAAGAAGAGTGACAAGTCCGAGCGCACCGCCGCTGAACTCGTGGCCTATTATGCCGAGCTGAAGAAGAAGTATCCGATCATTTCCATCGAAGACGGCTGTGCCGAGAACGACTGGGACGGATGGTCTGTCATCACCAAGGAACTGGGTGCGACGACACAGCTCGTGGGCGACGATCTTTTCGTCACGAACGTCGAGTTCCTCCGCAAGGGCATCGAGCAGGGCGTGGCTAACTCCATTCTCGTGAAGGTGAACCAGATTGGATCTCTGACCGAAACGCTGGACGCCGTCGAACTCGCCAAGGAGAACGGCTATACCTCCGTGATGAGCCATCGCTCCGGTGAAACCGAGGACAACACCATTGCCGACCTCGCCGTTGCCACCAATTGCGGCCAGATCAAGACGGGCAGCATGAGCCGCTCCGACCGTATTGCCAAATACAACCAGCTTCTGCGCATCGAGCAGCAACTGGGCGATAGCGCCATCTATGGTGGCAAGATGAAAGTCTAAGCCCCTCCCAAACCCGCCGCCCGCCATGAACCAATACCTGGACCCCCGGACTGACGCTGAGAAAACCCCTCTGGAGCGCGTGCTCACGCAAGTGAAGCAGTGCCTGTGGTGGATTCTCCTCGGTCTGGGCGTGGCGGGCGGCATTCTTTACTACCGGCAGCCCATGCGTGAGCCGGCAGAGCTGCAGGCGTTGATCGACGTAGCCATCAAGAAGAAGACCGCCTTGCAAATGGAGCGTGACCGGATCGCCAATCGCATCGAGTGGCTCAAGAGCGAGCCTGCCTACCTGGAGCTTGCCGTTCGCGATGAACTGAATCGCAAGAAGGACGGGGAGACGATCGTGCGTTTCCACGACTAGCCCGAACGGCTCGCTCATGATCTTCCGCATTTTTGACCGCTATATTGGGCGCCAAGTAGCCAGCGCTACGCTCACGGGTGTCCTCGTGCTTAGTGGTGTGATGGTCTTGGGCAATATTTACAAGAAGCTCGATCAGCTCCTGGGGGACACCCAGTTTCCGATTTCAGTGGTCGCGAAATTCATCGCGCTGGTCATCCCGTTCTCACTGATTTTCACTATTCCCTGTGCCTTCCTGACTGGCATCTTGCTGGTGTTTGGGCGCATGTCTGCGGACAATGAGATGGTCTCCCTGCGAATGACGGGCACCCCGATGTGGCGGATCTGCGCGCCCGTCTTTGTTCTGGCCGCCGCGCTTTGCACCGTGTGCTTCTACGTCAATGTCAGCCTCGCTCCGATTGCGAAGAACAGCATGAAGCGGCTGCTCTATGATGTGATGACCAATGATCCGATCAACCTTTTCCAGGAAGGGCGAGTGCTGGATAAGTTCCCTGATTACCGGATCTACACTGGCAAGCGCAAGGGCAAGGACACGCTGGAGAACCTCCAAATTTTCAAGCTCAACGGCTCCCGAGTGGAGCAGTTCAACCGCGCCAAATCGGCTGTGATCGAGGTCATGCCGGGTGAACTAGACTTCATCCTCCACCTCAAGGATGCCAATTTCGAAAACGTGGTCACGAATGAGGCCGGCGTGATCGAGAAAGTGGACGGACCGCACATGGGGTCCACCGCGATGAAGTTCCCGCTCTCCGATCTCAAAGGCAAAACCGAGCGCATCAATGCCAGCATGAAGTCCACCATGGCATTGTGGGGTGAGGTGATGAGTGGCACCGATAGCGCCACTGGCCTCGAACTCGACAAAAAGGCCAAGTCGGTGGCCCTTACCGAAGTGAGCAAGCGCTACAGTTTTTCGCTAGCCTGCATCACCTTCGCTCTGATCGGCATTCCTCTTGGCATCACGGCGCAGCGGCGTGAGACGACGGCGGGCTTTGTTCTCAGCCTGGTGACTGCCCTGGCCTATTATTTCTTCATTTTGCTGGCTGACATGTTCAATGAAAAGCCCAGCGTCTATCCGCACCTGCTCATGTGGCTGCCTAATTTCGTCTTCCTCGGCCTCGGCGGGTGGATGTTTTACAAGCTCAGCAAAAAATAGAACCGATGGGTTCTAGGGCTTCGATTGGGATACGGGTCCTTGCCGCATCGCGGCGTAGCTCGGTGGGATGTCATCTGATCCCATCAGTCTTGCGAAGCTGATCGAAGCGCTGTTACGGGAGCGATTTTTCACATCTGGGTGGCCCGAAGTGCGCTGACCGCATGGGCAAGCGACAGTGATTTTGTGGTTGGACGTGCCGAGAGGAGAATGGCCGCTCCGAGAGAATCCGAAAGAGCCTCGGCCACATGCATGGTCAGAGGTTGCTCGCCGAAGCCTGACTCGTGGCTGGGTGCCACCGATTCCAGATAGCGAAGGGGTTGGCGCATCATGGGGGCTGCGATGACCTCATCTGCAAAGGCTGGTGGGCTACTGAGAAACTGCTGAAACCCCGTTCCGAAGGACGGGGCGTGCATTCTTATGATTGATCCGTTCGTGGCGGTGCCGAGGGCTGAAGTCTTGATTATGGATTTCATATTTGAAATGGTTGATGTGTTTGATTCGGTGGAATTGGTTTTGACGCTTTTATTTTTGCAATGAGGTTCTATTTAGAGTCTCAAAATTGAGAATTTAGAGGCCAAAAGGATGACGCATGATGAAGCCCGAGGTTGAGCGAGCCGTGGGGCGCCAGCGAGGTCCCTGACCTTCGCTGCCCCCTGTGGTGTCGAGGCGAAGACCGCAGATGGACATGAAAACATGCTCACCAGGCTTGACGTAGATCGTGATGTAGCGGCCAGGACCAGGAGCGCCAAAGCTGGCGAATTCCTTGGAGGAGAGGGGGCGGGCGAGCAGGCCTGCATTGATCAAAGTGAACGAAACTGAACCCGAGCAATCATAAGCGCGGTCATTCACGCTGCGATGACCACCGCCGCGTTGATAAGGCTTGTTCTGGAGTTGGTTGCCAGCGGCCACTGCATACTGAACCTGTGCTGGAAGGTGGCCAGGAGCGGCGGCGAAGGTGCCATTGAAGCTGAGGTAGTTGCTTGCTGCTGGGGCGGCCATCGCTGGGCGGGCAGCCTGCACCTGTGGGCGGGCATAGGCCACGGGGCGGGCGGCTGGCACTGCGTAGCCGTAAGGGTAGGCCTGGCGTTGCATCGTCTGGGCGGGATAAGCGGCGGCGTAGTAGCCTTGTTGGGCCTGTGCTTCGGAGCTGACAATCATTCCTGCGAAGATTGCGACTGCGGTGAGAGCGGTTTTGCAGAGGCGGGTGATTAAAGCGTTCATGGCGAGTGATTTTGTAATTTCTGTTGAAATTATAATCATAAATTAGAATCACTGCAAATATTATTTCAATAATTATAGAAATCATTGATCTGACTATCAATCATGCGAGTCGGTCATACTCGCGGGCACCGCCCGTTTGCCCCCGTGGAATCAAGGATGCGACTCTGTTCCACCATCCCAGAAGAGACGGCTATTTTGTTGAGGTTGCAGAAATCGAGGAAATCACGAGGATGCCGGGCATCCTGGACTGTCGGGACTCTGAGTTCCTGCTCGACCAATCGCGACGACAGCGGTCGCTCGATTCGTAACCCCTGCCTTCAAGACCAGATGCGTCGCGCGATGTCTAATCCATCGGCGTGCGAAATCGTGACACAAGGTCGCCCTTCGACTCCCCTTGGGCCGCTTCGTCATCCAAAGGCGAATCCAGAGCCTGAATCAGACGCTGCTGATGGCTTCCTTCGTCTTGCTCACCAGATGCAGGCCTTCCACGCGCATGGTTTTGTCCACGGCCTTGCACATATCGTAAATCGTCAGCGCCGCCGTGCTGGCGGCAGTGAGGGCCTCCATCTCCACGCCTGTGCCCGCTACTGTGCTGGCCGTGGTGGTGATCAAGATCCCGTCATCCTCCAGGACGAACTCCACAGCCGCGTGACTCAGTGGCAGCGGGTGGCAGAGGGGGATGAGTTGAGCCGTGAGCTTGGCTGCCTGAATGCCCGCGATGCGAGCCACCGCCAGCACATCGCCCTTTTGAATAAGGTTATCCCGGATCAAGGCCAACGTTTCGGGCTGTAGTAGGATGCGAGCCTCCGCGATCGCCGTGCGTTTCAGCGGCGGCTTGGCCGAGACGTCCACCATGCTGGCGGCACCATGTTCGTTCGTGTGAGTGAGGGCAGGCATCGAAGCACGAAGAAGCGCCGGGTAGCTTGAAGCGCAACGAAGGTTTTGCACCCCTTTGAAGGCGAGGCACAGTGAACACCATGCCCACCGCCGATCCAAACCTGCGCACTCGCTTCCTGCGTGCCATGGCACCGGAGAGTCAGTTTTACCTCCTGTTTGAGCACATGCCCGGCGTTTCATTTTTCGCCAAAGACCGCCAGTTCCGCTTCGTCTGCGCCAACCGCCATTTCTACGAGCGCTTCGGCTGCGCCACGGAGGACGACATCGTGGGCAAGGACGACTTCACCCTCTTCCCCCTCCGCCTCGCTGAGAACTATCGGCGCATCGACGAGGAAGTGGTCGCCACGGCCCGGCCCAAGCTCAACGTCGTGGAACTCTTCTTCAACCGCCAGGGCATCCCCGACTGGTTCATCACTAACAAGCTGCCTGTCCTCGACCGCCAAGGTCGTGTCCTCGGAGTCATGGGCACGACGCAGAGCTACGAAGGAAAAAAGGAGGTGCTCCGCCCCTACCTTCAGATTGACCGCGCCGTCACCTACATTCGCGAGCACTTTCGCCAGCGCATCAGCGTGGACGAACTCGCCGCTCTCGTCCACCTCTCGCCCCGGCAGCTTCATCGGAAGTTCGTTGAAACCTTCAGCAGCAGCCCGCAGACCTTCATCATGAAACTCCGCGTCCAGGCTGCGTGCGAAGCCCTCCAACGCGACGATGCCACTATCGCTGAAGTCGCCCGCAGCCTCGGCTTTTGCGATCAGAGCGCTTTCACTCAGCACTTCCACAAGCACGTTGGCCTCACACCGCTCAAATACGTCCGCCAGTTCCGCCTCCGCAGTGATGCGTGAGGGGGCTGAGGAGCTTTGATCTCAGGCTGATCGCATCGTCCAACCCGCGAGCCAAACAAGGCGTTGCGACTCACTTGGTTGCGAATCTCTCGCTACAGCCCTGGCACGTCGAGCCATTTGCGCTCGGTCCAGCTTTGGAGACCGAGTTCTGCTAGCTGGACGCCTTTGGCACCCTCACGCAGGGTCCAGGGGAAGGGGGTGTCCAGGGCGACGTGCTTGATGAACTCCTCCCATTGGATCTTGAAGGCGTTGTCGTAAGTCGTGGCATCGGGCACTTCCTGCCAGCCGCCGAAGAAGTCGATGGGCTGGTCGATGTCCGGGTTCCACACGGGACGGGGTGTGGTGCCGGCGGCTTGGACCCAGCATTTGCGCAGGCCTACGATGGCCGAG
The DNA here is from genome assembly GCA_963204975.1 of Verrucomicrobiota bacterium. Classification (GTDB taxonomy): domain Bacteria; phylum Verrucomicrobiota; class Verrucomicrobiia; order Verrucomicrobiales; family Verrucomicrobiaceae; genus JAEUHN01. Next base: position 9,612 of record CAUJJC010000092.1, read on the forward strand.
CCCAGGGTGCCATCCACTTGCATGGTGAAGAGATCGTCGCGGCGCACACGGACGGTCCAGGAGGAGTTGAACTGGCAGATCACGCCGTTCTGAGTTTCGATGGTGGCGTAGCACGCGTCGTCAGAGGTGCAGGCGTAGGGTTTGCCTTTCTCATCGATGCGCTTGGGGATGTGGGTGGCTCCGAGGCAGGAGACGGATTTCACGGGGCCAAAGAGGTTGTCGATCACGTAGCGCCAGTGGCACAGCATATCGACGATGATCCCGCCGCCATCTTCCTTGCGGTAGTTCCATGAGGGGCGCTGAGCAGGCTGGCCTTCGTGTTCGCCAGTGAATACCCAGTAGCCGAATTCGCCCCGCACGCTGAGGATGCGACCGAAGAAGCCCTGATCACGCAGGAGCTTGAACTTGCGGATGCCGGACAGCCAGAGCTTATCCTGCACGACACCGTTCTTGAGTCCGGCATCTTCGCAGAGCTTGGCCAGACGCAGAGCTTCGGATGTCTCCACCGCCGTCGGCTTCTCGCAGTAAACCGCCTTTTTGGCCTTCACGGCGCGCTCGACAAATCCGGCCCGCTGAAGAGTGCCGCTGGCGTCGAAAAAGATTTCGTTGTGAGGATCGGCGAGTGCCGAGTCGATGTCGGTCGTGAATTTTTCAACGCCCGTGCGCTTCGCGAGAGCGGCGAGCTTGTTGTGACTCCGCCCCGTCAGGATCGGATCAGGCATCAAGGTAAGGTCGTCACTGATTTTGATGCCGCCCTGATCGCGGATGGCGCAGATGCTGCGGATCAGGTGCTGATTGGTGCCCATGCGTCCAGTGACGCCGTTCATGATGATGCCGATGTGTTTCATGCGAGTCGCGCATCGTGGCGTGCCGAGGGCGAGCGTCAATGCTGCGAAGCAGTCGGTGATCGGATTTGGCAAAGGAGAGGGGCGTGTGTGTCCGCAGCTTCCCCGATGAAAGCGAACTGGACCGCATTTCGCATTTCGCGGTGCGTGATGGCCAAATATGGAAGTGTTTCCAAATATGGACATGTGCTCGCAAGACGCCGGTGCGGTCCCACGTTGAGTGCCCCATGGTCTCCACCAAAGTCCCTGCTCTGCTCCCTGAGGAGTCTGCTGCCTCGTCCGGCACGGATCGCACGCTGGCGATTCTCGAAGTGCTCGCATCGCATGGGCACGCCGGGATGACGATTGCCGAGATCGGACGCTCGCTGGAGCTGCCGCAAAACTCAGTCTTTCGCATCGTCGATACGCTGCACGAGCGAGGCTATGTGGGGCGCGATGACAGCCGTCGCTATGCTTTGACCGGCAAGCTGCTGGACCTCGCCAAGCCGAAGGTGGGGGACAAAAGTCTCGCCGCCTGTGCTTTCGAAGCATTGTGCGAGTTGCGCGATGCTACGGGTGAAACGGCACAGCTTGCAGTGCGCTCGCAGCATCGCTGTGTGCTCATTGAGCAAGCAGCCTCACGTCAACCGGTCAAGGTGCTTGGCGAGGTCGGGCTGCGCATTCCGTTGTATTCCTGTGCTCCGGGAAAGGCGATGCTCGCCGCATTATCGCCGCATGAATTGAGTGAGTTTTTTCAGCACATCACGCTGAAGAAGTTCACCGCCACCACGCTATCAACGAAGAGGGCACTGCTCGCCGATCTCGCTGCCACGCGTGAGCGTGGCTACTCGCTTGATCGTGCCGAAGGCATGGAGGGCATTCACTGCGTGGGTGCGGTGGTGCTTGATGGCAATGATTTTCCCGTCGCGGCTGTGACGGTCATCGGGCCATCGTTTCGGCTCACTGAATCCTCCTTCGTCAGTGTCGGCAAACGCTGCATCGCCGCTGCCAATGCTATCCGCCAACGTCTGCTCGCATGAAGTCCATCATCATCCTTTTCATCGTCACGGCTCAAGCCATCGCCTCGGAGCAGATGGACTTCTTTGAGAACAAGATCCGCCCCGTGCTCGCGCAGAATTGCTACGAATGTCACAGCGCTGCGGGCAAGAAAAAGGGCGGGCTCTTGCTTGATTCTCGCCCAGGCTGGCAGGCTGGTGGCGAGAGTGGGCAGGTCATCATTCCAGGCGATGCAAAGAAGAGCCTGTTCATGGTGTCGATCCGTCACGAGGATGAGGATCTCAAGATGCCCAAAGCTGGCGCGATGCTGGATGACAAGGTGATTGCCGACTTTACGAAGTGGATTGATGGCGGAGCATTCGATCCGCGTGACAAAGCACCGACCAAGGAGGAACTCGCCAAGGCCACCGAATGGAAGACGGTGCTTGAGACACGCAAGGACTGGTGGGCTTTCAAAAGTCTGAAGGATGAAGGTGGAAGATTGAAGGATCAGGACGGTCGGCACCCGGTGGACTTGTTCATCGAAGCAAAACTGAAGGAGCAAGGCATCACACCCGCGCCACGCGCTGACGATGCCACCATCACGCGTCGCCTTCACTACGTGCTGACCGGTTTGCCGCCCACAGACGGACCATCTCAGATCACAGATCTCAAATCACAGGTCGAGTCACTTCTCGCGAGCCCACGCTTCGGCGAAACATGGGCACGCCACTTCATGGATGTCATGCGTTTTGCCGAATCCCATGGCAGCGAGGGTGATGCGGCGATCCCCTATGCGTGGCGCTATCGTGACTACCTCATCCGCGCCTTCAATAGCAATCTGCCGTATCCGCAACTCATCAAGGAATCCATCGCTGGCGATCTGTTGCCTCAGCCACGCATGGCGGATGGCGTGAACGAGTCAGCGCTCGGCATCGGCCAGCTTCGCATGGTGCTTCACGGCTTCTCGCCTGTCGATTCGCTCGATGAGATGCTGACATTCACGGACAACCAGATCGACACGGTGACGAAGGCTTTCCAAGCGATGACCGTGACCTGCGCACGTTGTCACAATCACAAGTTCGACGCCATCAGTCAGACCGATTTCTATGCTTTGTATGGCATCTTCACCAGCACCCATCCTGCGGTGATGGATGTGAGCGCGGTGGATGACCAAGCGATGCGTGTGGAGATGCAATCGTTGAAACACGAGCTTCGCGCGGTGATGGGTGCGGCGTGGCTGGCCGCCTTGCCAAAGGAGAACGCCGCCGCACAGGAATCGACTGGCACAGCCTCGCCCGCCGGGCCGAGCGTCCAGTGGTTCGCCTCCGGCAAGGGTATCGCTTCGCAAGCCACACCGGCTGGCGAATTCGTCGTCGCCACCGAGGGCACAGATGTCATCGTGCGTATCCATCCGCGTGGGTGGTTCAGCGATTTGATCAGCACCAAAGACAGCGCTGTCCTAGCCAGCCCGCGATTTCTGAATGAAGGGGGCACGTTGTGGTTTCGCGCTGCCGGCAGCCAGGGGGCGCGTGTGCGTTACATCGTGCAGAACTACCCGCGCACAGGCACGATTCACAAGGCGAAGGAATTCAAGGGCCAGGGCGAGGAGGCGCTCGCCTGGCATCAGCTCGACCTCGATTACTGGAAGGGTGACGAGCTGTTCATTCAATGCACGACCGCAGCGGACAGCGCCGTGGAGACCAAGCTCGATCAGCCTTCCTGGTTCGGCATCACAGAGTGGCGCATCACGGCAAAGAACGCTCCAGCCCCCGAGAATCCCAAGCCCGTAGGCGATGCTCGCGCAGCGATTGCTGCATGGATGAATGGCACTGCCACGGATGCGCAGGCGGAGCTGCTCGATTCTCTGCTGCGTGCGAAGAAACTCCCCAATGATCGCCGCACCATCAAGGCTGCCGAGCCCCTGCTCGCGAAGTATCGGGCGCTGGAGGCCCGCTTGCCCTCGCCAGTGCGCGCCCCTGGCGTGATGGAAGCAGATGCGACGGATCGCGCCTTGTTTGTTCAAGGCAATCACAAGCAACCAGCGGAACTCGTGCCTCGTCGGTTCCTCGAAGCTCTCGATCCCGCGCCCTATCAGCCGAAGAATAGCGGTCGTCTCGAATTGGCCAACAGCATCGCCGACATGAAGCGTAATCCTTTGACCGCCCGCGTCATGGTGAACCGTCTCTGGCACTGGGTCTTCGGTCGCGGCATTGTTGGCACCACTGACAACTTCGGACGCCTTGGTGAACAGCCCACGCATCCTGAATTGCTCGACTACCTTGCGCAGCGATTCATCGACAGTGGGGGCGACCTCAAGGGCATGATCAAACTTCTGGTTACCTCGGATGCCTTCATGCGCAGTGATCGCGCGACCACAGGCAGCAGCGAAAAAGATCCGGACAACAAGCTCCTCAGCCACTGGTCCGTGCGACGTTTGGGAGCAGAAGCGATTCGTGATTCGATGCTCCAGCTTTCCGGGAGCCTGGATTTCACCATGGGCGGCGAAAGCGTCACGGGGAATGATCCGCGCCGCAGTGTGTATGTGAAGGTCGTCCGCAACAGCCTCGATCCCTTCCTGACTGTGTTCGATGCACCCGTGCCCAGCAGCACGCGAGGCAATCGCGATGTGACCAATGTGCCCGCGCAGTCGCTCACGATGCTCAATGATCCCAAGATTCAGCGATGGGCCAAGGAGTGGGGCAGTCGCGTAAAAGGCGATGATGCATCGCGCGTGAAGCAGATGTTTGGTGAAGCCTTTGGTCGTCCACCGAATGATCGCGAGCTGAAAGGCAGCATCGCCTTCGTGCAAAACAGCGCGCTCGTCAGCGAAGCCCAGCGCGGCGAACTCGCGAAACTCGAAGCCAAGGTCAGCACCTTACGCGACGAGATTGAGCGCACACTCGGTCGTGTGCGTGATCGCCTTGCGAAGCAACGCGCCGCCGTTGCTCCCACTGGTCCCATGCCCGAGCCTTACGCCGAGTGGGATTTCGAGAACGGCACGCAGGATTCCAAGAATCATCTGCCGCTTACCTTGAAAGGCGATGCTCGCGTCGAGAACGGCGAACTCATCTTGCCTGGTGGCCAGTCATTCGCGCGCAGCGTGCTCTTGCCCAAAGACCTCCGGGCCAAAACGATGGAGGCCTGGGTGATGCTCGACACCCTTGATCAGCGTGGCGGTGGCGTGATCACCGTGCAGGATGATCGCGGCGATGTCTTTGACTCCATTGTCTTCGCTGAAAAAGAGGCGCGTTGCTGGGTGCCAGGCAGCGATCATTTTCGCCGGTCAAAAGTCCTTGATGGACCCGCTGAGGGCGAAGCTGATCAGCGAGCAGTCCATGTCGCCTGCGTCTATGAGTCTGATGGCCGCGTCGTCTTTTATCGTGACGGCCAGCCTTATGGCCATGCTTACACAAGCAACGGCCCCGCTGTCTTCAAAGCCAACGAATCCGAAGTGCAACTCGGCTGCCGCCACGGCGAAGGCGGCGGCAACAGAACGCTCGCTGGCCGCGTGCTCCGCGCCCGGCTTTATGATCGCGCGTTGACCCCAAGTGAGTTAGCGCAAACCCGTCTGCTCGAACAAAGCGCCGTGAACGAACGCGATGTGATCGACGCCTTGACTACCACTGACCGTGATGCCGTGAAGACTCAGCAAACGGTGCTGGCCACGATACGCACGGAAGCCGCGAAACTACGCGAACAGATCGATTCTCTCGGTGGCGAAGATCAGGCCTGGGCCAGCCTCGCGCTGTCATTGCTGAACACGAAGGAGTTCGTTTATCTCCGATGAATCTCAGCAGTCCATCAATCCCAGTCGATATGCTTCGGGAAGCCCGCGCACAGCTTCGAGTCCGGCACCGGGCCAATGTTGTCGTAGCGGAAGAACTCCATGTCCCCGTCCTCGCTGCACAGCCAGACCTCCTGCGCACCAGCGGCAAAGTAGAGCTGCATCTTGCCGAGCATCTGCTCGCGGCTGTTCGAGGGCGAAAGAATCTCCACACAAATCTCCGGCGAGATGGGAAGGCTGAACGCGCGACGGAATGGCGCGTAGCGCTCCTTCGAAATCCAGGAGACATCGGCGACACGAATGCCGTCCGTCGTCTCAATAGCGCATTCGACGATCACACGACCGCCAGAAAGCCGCAGCTCAATCTGTTTGCCGATTTCATACTCATATCCACCGTGCCAGGAAGAAGCCGGACTCATAACGATTTGGTTGTAGCGATTCGTTTCGACCTTGTAGGGAAGGTCTTGCAGCGTGCGGTCAGCGCAGATGGTCGCCCAGGAAGTCATGGTGCCAGCCTAGTCGGAGCCCTTCCGATTCGCCAGAAAGAATTTCATCCGAACCCCTTCACCCCTTGCTTGTCATGACCACCCGCCGCCAGCTCCTCTCTCTCGCCTCGAATGGCTTTGGCCTCGCAGCGCTTCAGGCACTCCTTGCGAATGATGCGCACGGCGACGTGTTCACCCATCGCTCGAAGAAGATCGCACCGAAAGCACGCAGTGTGATCTTCCTCTACATGAGTGGCGGAGTGTCGCACATCGACACGTTTGACCCCAAGCCAATGCTGGAGCGCTTCGCGGGCAAGCCGATGCCGATGGCGGTGCAGCGCACGCAGTTCAACAACAACGGCACCGTGCAGCCCTCGCATTGGAAGTTCCAAAACTACGGCCAGAGCGGGCTGCCTATCTCAGACATGCTGCCCGGTCTCGGCGACGTGGCGGACGAGTTGTGTGTGATTCGCAGCATGACCGCAAAGTTCAGCGAGCACGCGCAGGGGAACTTCTTCATGCACACAGGCTTCCCGTTCCTTGGGTTCCCGAGTGCCGGAGCATGGACCAGCTATGGGCTCGGCACCGAGTCCAGCGACATCCCCGCCTACATTGTGCTGCAATCGGGTGAAGCGGCGCTGCCGCATGGTGGCGTGGGTAACTTTGGCAATGGCTTCCTGCCTGCTCAGCATCAGGCCTCCATCATCAAAGCCGATGGCACTCCGCCGCTGGTCAATATCCAGTCGCGCGAGCCTGCGTTGCTCCAGCGGAAAAGGCTCGATTTCATCGGCGAGATGGACCGCCAGTTCACGGCCACGATCGACGCCAATTTGCAGGTCGATGCAGCAATCAAGAACTACGAGATGGCCTGGCGAATGCAGTCCGCCGTGCCCGAGCTGTGCGACATCAGCGGCGAATCTGAAGCAACGAAGAAGCTCTACGGCCTGGACGATCCTGAGCCAAAGAAGGCTGCGTATGCTCGCCAGTGCCTGCTAGCACGGCGACTCGTCGAGCGCGGCGTTCGCTTCATCGAACTCAGCACCCTGGCTTACAACACGGGTGGCGGCAATGGCGCGAATCCCTGGGATCATCATGGCAACCTCATCGAAGGCCACGGGAAGAAGGGCAATCAGATCGCCAGCCCCATCGCTGCTCTCATTAAAGACCTTCGCTCTCGCGGTCTGCTTGATTCCACGCTCCTAGTCTGGGCAGGCGAGTTCGGTCGCACCCCGTTCGCGCAGGGTTCGAATGGTCGCGATCATAACCCCTACGGCTTCAGCGTCTTCATGGCCGGAGGTGGCGTGAAAGGCGGCCACGTCCTTGGTGCGACGGATGACTTTGGTTACAATGCCGTCGAGGACCGCCAGACCGTCTATGACTTGTGGGCCACCGTCCTCCACCTCATGGGTATCGACCACGAACAACTCACCTACCGCTTCAGCGGTCGCGACTTCCGCCTGACGGATGTGCATGGGAATGTCATGAGGTCGATCATTGCGTAGGCTCGCAAGTCGGGGTTTCTGTCGAGCCGCTCCCCGCATCATGGTTGCGTCCTACCGCTCTTGTTGCTTCACGGTCTTGATCAGCGTGTCGTGAATGACGAAATCCTGAATGACGAATCGCGAATATCATGCAAACATCGCCGCCACCACACGCTCCTGTAGCTCAATGGTTAGAGCAGCGAACTCATAATTCGTTGGTTCTCGGTTCAAGTCCGGGCGGGAGCACACCAAAGCAATCGAAGGCTGGAAAGGTGAGCGTTTGGGGGGAGTTCTTGAGTTGTGGAACGAGGGGGCGGGACACCGGGGTAAGAACACCAGCACCACGGGCGTAGGTTTGCGCATTCCCAAGTGATGCTACCGCGAGTGCTCTCCATTCTCCCCCTGTGCCTGGCTCTGAACGCCATGGCGGAATCGCGCCTGAGTTTCACCCATGACGTGATGCCTCACCTGACGAAGGCCGGGTGCAGCGCAGGCTCCTGCCATGCCAAGCCTGAGGGCCAGTCCAACTTCAAGCTCTCCGTCTTCGGCTACGATTCGCGCAACGACTACCATGAGATCGTGGAAGACAATCGTGGCCGCCGCATCTTCCCCGCCGCCCCTGAGCAAAGCCTGCTCCTGCTCAAGGCCACTGGTGCCGTGCCGCATGAAGGCGGCGCTCGCATCACCAAGGACAGCGAGGCCTACAAAGTGGTGCTCGCCTGGATGAACCAAGGCATGCCCTTCACGCCCGAAGAAAGCATCCAGCTCACCGGAGTCGCCCTGGAGCCCCGCGAGAAGCTTTACAAGAAAGGCTCCACCCAGGCGCTCAAGGTCACGGCCACCTACTCCGATGGTAGCCAGCGCGATGTCACCCGGCTGGCCGAGTATCTCACGCAGGACAAGGAGATGGCCACTGTCGATGACCACGGCCTCGTCACCGCAGGCACCCTTACTGGCGAGGGCGTCATCGTCGTGCGCTACATGGGCATGGTGGATGTGGCGCGCGTCACTGTTCCGGCGGACAAGGTGCTGGGCGAGGATGTTTACGCCAGGCTCCCGGTCCGCAATGACATCGACAAGCACGTCTATGCCCGCCTGCAAAAGCTCGGCATCCAGCCCTCCGAGGAGTGCAGCGATGCCGAATTCCTCCGTCGCTCTTCCTTGGACGCCGTGGGCGTGCTGCCCTCCCCAGAACTCACCCGAGCCTTCCTCGCCAGCCAGGCACCGGATAAACGTGAGAAGCTGATCGACCAATTGCTCGATCACCCCAACTACGCCGATCACTGGGCCATCAAGTGGGGCGATCTCATCCGCCCCAATCCCTCCCGCGTGGGCGTCAAGCCCGTCCTCCTCATGGACCGCTGGCTGCGCGACAGCTTCCGCGTCAACAAGCCCTACGATCAGATGGTGCGCGAGTTGCTCACCGCCTCCGGCAGCACCCATGAGAACGGCCCCGTCGCCATGTGGCGGGACAAGCGCGAGCCCGTGGACGCCTCCGGCTTCGTCAGTCAGATCTTCCTCGGCGTCCGCATGGACTGCGCCCGCTGTCATCACCATCCCTCCGAGAAGTGGACCCAGGAGGACTACTACCAGCTCGCCGCCTTCTTCTCCCAGATGAAGCGCAAAGGGCAGGGGATCAGCGCCCCCATCTCCGGCGAGCCCGAGTATTGGTGGCCCGGCTACAAGGGCGAAATCACCCATCCCATCACCGACGCCGTCATGGTGCCCAAGGCCCCCGATGGCCCCGTTATGCCCTACGTCCCCGGCCAGGACCCCCGCGCCGCACTCGCCGACTGGATGCGCTCTTCCAGCAACCCCTTCTTTGCCAAAGCCATCGTCAACCGCCTGTGGGCCGAGTTCTTCGGTCGTGGCATCGTCGAGCCTGTGGACGACATGCGCGTCTCCAATCCCCCCACCAATGAGCCCCTGCTCAACTGGCTGGCGCAGGACTTCGAGTCCAGCGGCTTCGATCTCAAGCACCTCATGCGCACCCTGATGCGCTCCCGCACCTATCAATTGAGCAGCGATCCGAACGAGTCCAACCTCACCGACAACAAGAACTTCTCCCGCACCTACAAGCGCCGCCTGAGCGCCGAAGTCCTCGCCGATGCCGTCAATGACCTCGTGCAGGCCACGGACGAGTTTGCCGGTCTCCCCTCCGGCTCCCGCGCCTCGCAAACATGGAACCACAAGCTGGACAGCGACTTCCTCGATGCCTTTGGTCGCCCCAATGCCAGCCAGGAATGCCCCTGTGATCGTGATGAGAAGAGCAGCGTCGTCCAGGCACTCCACCTCATGAATTCACAGTCCCTCCAGGACAAAATCAGCCGTGAGAGAGGCCGCGTCAGCACCCTGCATCGCAGTGACAAAAGCCCACCCGTCATCGTCCGCGAAGTCTATCTTGCCGCCTTCAATCGCACCCCCACCGCCACCGAGATGGACCGCGCTCTCCGCTACTTCGCCCAGCCCGGCATCACTCGCCCCATGGCCGTCGAAGACCTCATGTGGTCCCTGATCAACTCAGCAGAGTTTGTGTTTAATCACTAGCCGCTAGGGCGAGCGTTGCTCCAGGCGGGGCACAGAATGTTTTCCGTGGGGCGGCGTTCGAAACTCTGTCCCAGCCCGTGTCCGCCGAGTGATCAGGCCGGGCCAATGACGAGTTCGGGGTAGCCCGTTTGCGCGTCGATCTCGCGATGGAAAGTGAAGCCATCGAGCACGCCAATGACGATCTCTGCCGTGGTGCGGACGATGGTGCCTTCCTTGAGATGCCCGCCGAAGACGCGGCCCTTTTCATCGGCGACGGCGATGTGCAGGTGCGATCCGCCAAAGCTGGCGACGGTGCCGCTCAGGGAGATGATTTCGAGCGGTCCGTTGATGCGGGCGATGTCCGCCTGATCGGCGAAGCGGACGTGGGCGACCTGAAGGCTGCCTGCGCAGGTGATGACACAGGCAGCCCGCCACCCCCGTTCCCAAGCCAGGCGGTCGATGCGCTGCTTGAGATCGTCTCCTGGTTCCAGGCGGATGGGGGTGGCTTGCATAGTCTCCGATTGTCAGCCTAGGACCCGGCTTTCTTCAAGATTTTCTCCAGTGTGCTGGCAAAATCTTCCGGCGAGGTGCCGCCGACCTGGTTGCCGAGGTCTTTGCCATCCTTGCTGAGGAACTGAATGTGCGGGATGCCCTGCACACCATACTTGGCAGCGGTCTTGCCGTTGGCTTCTTCATCGACGTCGAGGTAAGCCCACTCGAACTTGTCGTGCAGCTTTTTCACGGCCTCGCTGGGATAGACTTCCTTCTTCATCATCTGGCACGGTGGGCACCAGACGGCGGAGAAGACCACGATGACGGGCTTGCCGGACTTGGCGGCGGCCGCGCTGGCAGTCTTGAAGTCATGAGCGAACTTCGGGCTGCCTTCAGGGAAATCAGCGGCGATCAGCGGCAGGGCAATCGCGGCGATGATGAGGGGGATGAGCTTCTTCATAGGTTTGGGTTGGCTTAACGTGCCATGCATCAGATGCACGGCCCGGCGGATTTATTCCACAAATTCGTTACGGATACCAGACGGGAAGTCGCGCAGCCGATTTTCCCTGGAATCCCAGGCGGGGGAGAGATTGCGGTGCGGCGGAAATCTTTTCTCTCGACGCTGCGTTTGGGAATGCCAATGCTCACCGCTTCCATGAATCGCTTCCTCCTCGCTGCTGCCATCGGCCTTGCTGCCGTCTCCACCACCGTCTTTGCTCAAGAAGTCAAACCGCTCCGCGTCCTGCTGGTGACGGGAGGATGCTGCCACGATTATGAGAAGCAGCACATGATCCTAGGGGAGGGCATCAGTGCCCGCGCCAATGTGGAATTCACCTTCGCGCACAATGCTGACAAGACCACGAAGGCGACCTTCGATCTCTACAAGAACAAGGACTGGGCCAAGCCCTTCGATGTGGTGATCCACGATGAATGCTCCGCTGATGTGACGGATAAAGAGTATGTGGGCAACATCCTCAACGCGCACAAGAACGGCACGCCTGCCGTGAATCTGCATTGCGCGATGCACTCCTACCGCTGGGGCAATTTCAAGGAGCTGGTGCAGCCCGGTGCCGACAACGCAGGCTGGTTTGAAATGCTCGGTCTGCAATCGACCGGACATGGACCGCAGGAGCCTATTGCGATCACTTATGTGGACAAGGCGCATCCGATCGTGAAGGGCCTCGCCGACTGGACGACCATCAAGGAAGAGCTGTATAACAACATTCAGATCCTCACCGGCCATCCCCTGGCCAAGGGCAAACAAAGCTTCAAGGACAAGAAGACCGGCGAGCAGAAGGAAGCTGAGACGGTCGTTGCCTGGACCAATGAGTTCGGCCCGAACAAAACGAAGATCTTCAGCACCACTGTGGGTCACAACAACGACACCGTGGGCGATGCCCGCTACCTTGCCCTCATCACTCGTGGCGTTTTGTGGACCGCTGGCAAGCTGGACTCTGAAGGCAAGCCGCTTCCTGGCTACGGACCAAAGGCGAAGTAAGCGGATGCTTTGAGGCAAAGCGCAGCACTGGGCTCAGCAGCATTGAAAATTGGAAAGTGAAAATTTGATATTGCTGCTCAGCCTCATGTCTTGCCCCGCCCTCCTTTCCTATCTCAAATCTCCAATTTTCAGTTTCCAATGAAGCTCATCCTCACCGCTGCCCTTGCAGCTCTCACCACCGTTCTCTCTGCCCAGCAACCGCTCAAGGTCCTCATGGTCACCGGCGGCTGCTGCCACGACTACGAGAAGCAGAAGTTCATCCTCTCCGAGGGCATCAGTGCCCGCGCCAATGTGGAGTTCACCATCGTTCACGAAGAAACTCCCGATGGAAAGAAGGGCAGGGATCACAAGATCAGCATCTACCAGAACCCTGATTGGGCGAAGGGTTATGATGTGGTTCTGCACAACGAGTGCTTCGGCGCGGTCACGGATGTGGCCTTCGTCGAGCGCATTGCCAAACCGCACTTCGATGGCGTTCCTGCCGTGATGCTGCACTGCTCGGCGCACAGCTATCGCATGGCGCAGACCGACGCTTGGCGTCATGCCATTGGCCAGCGCAGCATGAGCCATGAAAAAAATCGTGACCTGCTCGTGAAGAACATCGCGCCTGATCATCCTGTCATGAAGGGATTCCCCATGGAGTGGCTCAACAAGGCGGATGAACTTTACAAGAACGAAGAGCTGTTCCCCGGCTTCGTGCCGCTGGCCAAAGCCTACGGTGAGGACACCAAGAAGGATCACAACCTCGTGTGGGTAAACACCAACGGCAAAGGCAAGGTCTTCGGCACCACCATGGGCCACAACAACAGCACGATGGAGAATCCGGTCTTCCTCGATCTCGTTAGCCGTGGATTGCTCTGGTCCTGTGGCAAGCTGGACGCCGAGGGCAAGCCTCTTGCCGGATACGGTCCGAAGCAGAAGTAAGCACCTTTGGTTTCGATTGCGATCCGTGGTTCGACTTGAGTCGGACCACGGATTTTTTGTTGATCGATTCAAGGTCTGGCGAACGACGCACAGCAAATCCCACGCTTCGCAGTTTACGAGCGCGGCTCGCCACCTAACGTCGCGCCATGGCCACACCTGAATTTCATTATCAAGAACTGCTCGAACTCGGCGACGACGACACGCAATACCGCCTGCTCACGAAGGAGCACGTCAGCGTGAAGGAGTTCAATGGCAAGCCGGTGCTCACCGTGGCACCCGAGGCGCTCACCTTGCTGGCCAACCAGGCCTTCCACGACATCAATTTCTTCCTGCGCCCGAAGCACCTCAAGCAAGTCGCCGCCATTCTTGACGATCCCGAGGCGAGCGAGAACGACCGCATGGTGGCGCTCACGATGCTGAAGAACGCCGACGTCTCGCAGGCTGGTCTCTTGCCTTTCTGCCAGGACACCGGCACCGCCATCGTGATGGGCAAGAAAGGCCAGCAAGTCTGGACCGGCGGCGGCGATGAGGCCGCGCTGAGCAAGGGCGTGTATCACGCCTACACGGAGAACAACCTGCGCTACTCGCAGAACGCCGCGCTGGACATGTTCACCGAGAAGAACACCGGCACCAATCTGCCCGCGCAGATCGATCTCGCTGCTGTGGATGGCGACGCCTACAAGTTCCTGTTCATCGCCAAGGGCGGTGGCTCGGCCAACAAGTCGTATCTCTATCAAGAGACGCGCGCGGTGCTGAACCCGAAGACCATCGTGGACTTCCTCACCAAGAAGATGCTCAGCCTCGGCACCGCCGCGTGCCCGCCTTATCATCTCACGTTCGTCATCGGTGGCACTTCGGCGGAATACACGATGAAGATCGTGAAGATGGCCTCCACGAAGTATCTCGACGCGCTGCCCACCACCGGCAACGAACACGGTCGCGCCTTCCGTGATCTCGAACTCGAGAAGCAAATGCTCGAAGCCGCACGCACCTGCGGCATCGGCGCGCAGTTCGGTGGCAAATATTTTGCCTTGGATGTGCGCGTGGTGCGCCTGCCTCGTCACGGAGCCTCGCTGCCCATCGGCATCGGCGTCTCGTGCTCAGCGGATCGTCAGGCCAAAGGCAAGATCACCAAGGACGGCGTCTTCATTGAGCAGCTCGAAACCAACCCGCTACAATACATCCCCGAGGCCCTGCGCCATCGCGAGGACACCAGCGCCGTGCGCATTGACCTCAACAAGCCCATGGCCGAGATCCGCTCCGAGCTGTCGCGGTATCCGGTCACGACTCGACTTCTGCTCAGCGGTCCGATCATTGTCGCTCGCGACATCGCGCACGCGAAGCTCAAGGAACGCCTCGAGCAAACCGGCTCGCTGCCCGACTACTTCAAGGCGCATCCGGTTTACTATGCGGGTCCGGCCAAGACACCCGCCGGCATGCCCAGCGGCAGCTTCGGCCCTACCACCGCAGGCCGCATGGACAGCTACGTCGAACTCTTCCAGCAGCACGGCGGCAGCATGGTCATGATCGCCAAAGGCAATCGCGGCCAGGCCGTGACGGACGCGTGCAAGAAGCACGGCGGCTTCTACCTCGGCAGCATCGGTGGCCCCGCCGCCATCCTCGCTAAGGAGAACATCAAGAAGGTGGAAGTCGTCGAGTTCCCCGAACTTGGCATGGAAGCCATCTGGAAGATTGAGGTCCAGGACTTCCCCGCGTTCATCCTCGTGGATGACAAGGGCAAAGACTTCTTCCAGGAAGTCGCTCCGGGATGCACCATGAGCCATTGATCGAGGGCTAGGGGAGGGTGCAGTCCGAGGCGGCGAACTCCCCTTATTTCGCCGTGCTTCTGCAAAACAAGGGATTCGGCGCTTGCCGAGCCTTCAAGCCTCCGCTATCTGCCAAGTCCCATGAATTCCGAGCTGCAAAAACTGGTCGCCTCCGCCAAACTGTCCGTCACTGATGCTGAGAAATTAAGCAAGCTGGAGCCTGGGACTGCGTGTCAGCACAAGAGCTGGGGACTGGGCAAGATCGCCGAGTGGGACCTTCTCGGAGATCGCTTGATCATTGATTTCGAAACCAAGGCCGGACATCCGATGAAGCTGTCCTTCGCGGCTGAATCATTGCTTCCGCTGGCCGAAGATCACATTCTTTCCCGCCGCATCAACGACCTGCCAGCCGTCCAGAAGATGGCGAAGGAGAATCCGGCTGGCTTGGTGGAGCTGGCGCTCAAGAGCAGCGAAAGCAAGCTCTACCTCGACGCTCTGGAAAAGCTGCTGACCCCCAAGATCGTGGGCACGGCTGAATACAAGAAGTGGTGGGAGAATGCGAAGAAGGAACTCAAGACCTCCCGTCACATCGTGGTGCCAACCAAGCGTGCCGATCCGCTCGTGCTTCGCGCGCAGGATCAGAAGGCTGGCGAGATCATGGTGCGCAACTTCCTTGGCTCGCGTGAGCTTCGCGGCAAGCTCGCCGCCATGACCGCCATCATCAAGGACCTCGACCTCTTTGAAAACCCGGCCAAGGAACTCCAGCCCGTGTTTCTCGATGTCACGCACATGGCTCGCAAGTCCTGGAAGCTCCAGCCGCGCGAGACCATTCAGCTTGTCCTCCTGCGCGAAGAGGTGCGCGAGGCAGAGTCCGTGAAGGCCAGCATCGAGCATGAGAATCCGATCTCTGTTGCTGAAATGATGCGCGATCTTCGTGGCCAGCTTGCCGATATCGCCAATGCGCTCCCTTCCGCTCTGCTCGGTCGATTCTATCGCGAACTGCCTGTTGCCTTCGCCGATGGCGAATGGGTGAAGGATGCCCTGGGTCATCTCACCCGCACGGGTGGTCGCGCCGTTGATGAAATCACGGCGGTGCTCGATGCCAATGACTCGCTCGACGTTCTCACCGAGTTCCTCAAGAAAGCAGTGCGCAACCGCACCCTCAGCACGGACCTCCTTATCTGGATCGCTCGCGAGCGTAAAGGTCTGGCCGAGTCCGTGTTCGATATGGACTTGGGCAATGCGATCATCAGTGCTCTCGAAGATGACCACGTGGCTGGTGGTCCGAAGAAAACGGCGCGCCTCAACGACGCCTTCTCGGACGACAAGACCCTCATCGGTGAAATGGTCGCCGAAGCCGCCGATCACGATCTCCGCCTCTTCGCCAAGCGCATCCTGAGTTCTCCCGTGTTCGATGAACTCACTCGTCGTTCGCTGATGGGCCGGATCATCAAGGCACGCCCGGAGATGGAGAAGATGATGGAGGAGAACGCGGAAGCTCAGCGCGATACCTCGCTCATCGTTTCGTGGGAAAGCCTCGAGCGGAAAAAGAAGGAACTCGACGACATCACAAACGTCCAGATCCCGCACAACAAGAACGAGATCCAGATCGCCCGCGAAGAAGGCGACTTGCGCGAAAACGGTGGCTACAAGGCCGCCCGTCAGCAGCAGGCCGTGCTCCTCCGTATGCAGTCCAAGATCGAACGTGAACTGCGCAACGCCCAGGGCACCGACTTCGCCGACGTGGGCACCGACAAGGTCTCCATCGGCAATGTCGTGGACATCATCGACGACGCCTCCGGTGAGAAGGAAACTTTCACCATCCTGGGTGCTTGGGACGGCGATCCCGACAAGAAAATCATCTCCTACCTGTCCGACACCGCCAAGGCGCTCATCGGCAAGGTCGTCGGTGATGAAGCCGATCTCCCTGCTGATACCGTTCATGGTTCACGCAAGGCCAAGATCGTCGCGATCCGCGCTTTCAAGGCCTGATCGCAGTCGATAAACTCATGGCCCTGGATGCTTCGGCATCGGGGCCAACCAACAAAAAAGGCATCGAATCACCCGATGCCTTTTTTGTTTTGATGATGGGTGATAGCGATCAGTCGCCGAAGCAAACGCCCACGCCACGGGCGGCGGCGACGATCTCGCTATCGGGGGTGACGAGGCGGAGTTTCATCACCGCGTCTTCGATGGGCACGGAGCCCACATGATACTGCTGATAGCTGACCATCTGGCCGAACTTGCCATCGGCAATCAACTCCACCGCCTTGACGCCAAAACGAAGACCGAGGATGCGGTCGAGCGCGGTTGGCGCGCCACCGCGCTGGAGATGACCAAGCGTGCAGGCGCGAGTTTCTTTGCCGGTGAGTTCCTGGATGGCGACGGCCACGCGATCACCGATGCCGCCGAGGCGGTCCTCGCCTTTGCTGCCCACCTTTTCTTTGGTGACGATCTCTCCGGTCTCCCAGTGCGCGCCTTCAGCGACCACGACGAGGGTGCTGTGGCGGCCTTGGGCATCGCGCTGCTTGATGGCCTCGGCCACCTTGTTCATGTTGAAGGGGATCTCGGGTAGCAGAATGACATCGGCTCCGCCAGCCATGCCACCGTAGAGGGCGATCCATCCGGCGTGACGGCCCATGACTTCGAGCACGAACACCCGAGTCGAAGTGCGCGCCATCGAGTCGACGTCGAAGCCTGCTTCCTTGACGCTGGTCGCAACGTACTTCGCTACCGAACCGAACCCCGGACAGCAGTCGGTCACCGGCAAATCGTTGTCGACCGTCTTCGGAATGCCGACGCAAATCAGGGGATAGCCGAGCTTCTCGGCGATCAGTGAAATCTTGAGCGAGGTATCGGCTGAATCGTTCCCTCCGTTGTAGAGGAAGTAGCCGATATCGTGAGCGCGAAAGACGTCGATCAGGCGCTCGTACTGAGTGGAATCCTGTGCGATGTCCCGTAGCTTGTAGCGACAGGAACCGAATGCGCCGCCTGGAGTGTGCTTGAGTGCCTTTATGGATGCGGCCGGCTCCCGGGATGTGTCGATGAGATCTTCGGTCAGGGCTCCGATGATGCCGTCTCGGCCCGCGTAGACCTTGCCGATTTGTCGCTTGTATTGGCGAGCCGTCTCGATGACGGCTGCCGCCGTTGCGTTGATGACGGCGGTGACACCGCCGGACTGAGCATAGAACAGATTCTTCTTCGGCATAGCCAGCGACTCCTGCGTTCGATCGGCGGACCGGGACGCGGTTCTTGAGGGATGGA
>CAUJJC010000093.1 GCA_963204975.1 Verrucomicrobiota bacterium
GGTGCCAAACTGTGAGTAACGAAGCCGTCATTGTAGATGTGAGTCATGGTTTTTTCCTCTTGGCGGGTTTACGCTGGACCTGTCTCTTGCCTGATTGGATTAAAGATGCATTTCCGGCACATCTTTAAACATCTGCGGAACGCCGATAAACCAGCCTGCCCTTGCCGTTCATTGTGCAGCGCTTGGTTTTGGTGCTATTGAATACACAAACTTTCCCTTCTCACCCGATCAGAACCATGCTGAAGGGCTGTGCAGGAAGAAGCAGGCGGAATGAAGAGCACCTCTGAATAGGGGGTATGAGTCGAAGCTCGGCTGGTGAAAAAAATTCGCGTTGAGGGCACCTCTGGAAACCTGGAATTCGGCGATTCGGAAGCAATGCACTGCCCGCTAAATCAAGGCCTTCAATTTGGAAAAATAGTTTCCAGAGGTGCCCTTGATACAGAAGATGGTTTGCACGCTTGGCTGGTCTTTGAATGTGGGTTTTCGCACCCCAGTCCTCCCATCCACCGCATCCACCGAAACCCCATTGCAAAGCGGCAGCCGTTCATGCATGAGAGGCGGCATCATGCAGCTGATCAACGGAACTGAAATCGCCGCCCAAGTCATTGAGGAATGCAAACGCGATATCGCAGCGCTGGCTGCGGCAGGCAAGGTGCCGGGGCTAGCGGTGGTGCTAGTGGGGGATGATCCGGCATCGAGGGCTTACGTCCGTTCCAAAGACCGGAAGTGCAAAGAACTCGGACTGCACTCGGTAAAGCTCGAACTGTCGGCAACCACCACGCAGGACGAACTGCTCCAGGTGGTGCGCGATCTGAACAACGATCCAGCCATCCACGGCATACTAGTGCAGAGTCCGCCACCGAAGCACATCGACGAGGCCGAGATCGTGCGTGCCATCGACCCGGCGAAGGATGTGGATGGATTTCATCCGATCAACGTGGCGAAGCTGGCGCTTGAGGACTCGAGCGGTTTCGTGCCCTGCACGCCCTTGGGTTGCCAGCGTCTGCTGATCGCGGCAGGTGTGGAGACGAGCGGGGCCAATGTGGTGGTCGTGGGGCGGAGCATGATTGTGGGCAAGCCGATGGCGATGCTGCTGATGGCCAAGGGCAAGGGCGGTGATGCCACCGTGACTATCGCCCACAGTCGCACGAAGGATCTGGCTGCGATTTGTCAGCGGGCAGACATCATCATCGCTGCGATTGGTCGCCCGGAATTCATCAAGGCTGAGCACGTTCGTGAGGGGGCCGTGGTGATTGATGTGGGCATCAATCGCGTGGAGGCCCCTGGCACCGAGAAGGGCTACAAGCTGGTGGGCGACGTGAAGTTTGATGAAGTCGCCCCGAAGTGCCGGGCCATCACGCCTGTGCCTGGAGGCGTGGGACCGATGACCATCGCCATGCTGATGAGTAATACGATCAAGGCATGCCGTCAGGCCTTGGCGTGAACGCAGTTCTACTCATCGTTCACCACGCATCACCCGACGCATGGAAGCGTCGTCAATGGCTTTATCGACAGCGTCCTGCAATGCACGCGAGGTGAGATTGCGAAGGATCGGCACAGGATCGCCCGAGCCATGGACATAGAACACGGACTGGCGCTCGCCGGTGTATTCGCGTGAATGCACCACACGGCCTGTGCTGGTATCGGTGAGGTTCACCTTCAGGCGAACGCTGGCATACGGATTCTTGAGCATCTCGCAGTGCAAATCGAGGACCTCTCCGCTCAGCAGGTATTTCGGACGATGACTGCTAAGCATCTGGCGAGCGGCCAGGGCATGCAGCATCGCGTTCTTCACGGCCTGATCCACGTTCACCTTGAGATAGACGTTCTCCAAGTTCACGAGGCCCGGCAAGCCGATGCCGCCAATGTGATTCGGTGCCATGCCGCGCAGGTCAGCGAATTCTCCAACGCTGAAAACGGCAGGGCCACGGACGTTGGAGGCAAGATTCGGCAGGTAATCGAGCGAGACCGTGGAAGGGGTGCAGGCACTCAGGAACAGCGAGGCTGCGGCCATCGCGAGAGAAAGCTGGGGGAAACGCATGTGTGCTGTTTTACTCGCACTCTGCGACCGAATCAACTCTCGCGAGAAACCCCTGCATTATCGCTTCGCCTCGCGCATCCAGGCCACGAGATCGGCAATGTCCTGCGGCGTGAGGCCCAAGGTGGGGCCGCTGAGCATGAGCGAGCGGTCCATGCGGCGCTTCGATTTGATCTTCTCCTTCGCGATGATCTGCGTCTGTCCGCCCATGGATTTCATCATGACGAAATCGCCATCGCTGAGCAGCAGCCCGTCGATCTGGATGCCGTCCTTGGTTGTGACCGACCAGCCTTCAAACCCATGTGCAATGTCCTTGCTGGGATTAATGATGGCTTCGGCGATCACCTCGGTGGGTTGCGATGCACCCCAGCCGCTGAGACCAGGACCGAAGTCCACACCCTGTCCGTCGATCTGGTGACACATCAGGCAGCGCTGAGCCTGCGCAGCCCCCTTGGCGGAATCTCCCTTCAGTTTGAGCACGTCTTCCAGCTTGGGCAGGGATTCAGGTGCCGGTGTCGGTGGGGTCACCACGGCGGTGAGCTTGATCTTCTCAGGATCAAGGATGCCCTCGGATTTCAAGGCGGCAGCGACACCGTAATCTGCCCAGAGATTGGTGCTGCGATGGATCAGCCACCAGATGACATCGGCGGAGATCGGTGATTCGCGTTTGGCCACTTCCAGCAACGCCTTCGCGGAAGCCTCGTCATTGATGAAGGCAAGACTGTCCACCGCCAGCTTGCGCTGCGGCACGCTGAGATTGCTGTCCAGCGCACGCGTCTTGAGATCGCTGATCGCAGCCTTCGGCATCAGCCGCCAGGCCAGACGAGCGTTCGCATCAGACCATGGCGTGCTCTTCGGCAGAGCATCCCACAGAGCCGCTTCCTTGCCTGCACTGCCGATGCCCATCGCCGCGAGGTAGGCGCGATCCTTGCCATCGAAGCCCTCGGCCAGTTTCAGCAGCACGGGCAAGGCTTGGGCCGCGGGCACATCACGAAGGCTCAGAGCGACTTCGCGACGCACCATGGGCGACGGATCGCCTGCGAGTCGCGTGGCAACCTTGACGAAGTCGAGACCGGCCGCCCGCATCGCACGGTAGCAGACCATCTTGGTCGTTGGATCAGGTGAGTTCGACCACGTATCCACGGCTTGAGCACCTTCTGTTCCAAGCTGAGCCATGAGCCAGATGGCACGCGCAGCGATGTAAGGATTCTTGTCTTCCATCAACTTGGAGACAGCACCGAACGCGTTGGCCCCCAGCGCCTTCAGCTTGTGGAAGGCCACATGTCTCACGTTCACCGATGGAGCCGAAAGGGCGGCGATGCAGCCCTCAGGCGTGCTGAAGTCGATCTTCGGAAACTCTGGCTTAAAGCCCTTCGGCGCTATGCGGTAGATGCTGCCGCTGGCAGTTTCATCCAGTGTCTGATGACCACCGGTGCGCTTGTCGAACCAGTCCGCCACATACACAGCGCCGTCGAGACCCACGCACACATCCGAAGGACGGAAAAGAATGTGCCGCTCGTCACTGACATTCTTGCTGCCACCGACGAAGTCCGAGCCCGCGAACTTGCCTGTCGTATTCGAGGTCACAAAGTCGAAGCGCTCCAGCTTCATGCCAGCGCCATCGGGCTTCGGCAGGTAGCCAAAGACCACATTGCGCCCTGTGTCGCAGCTCATGAGCAAGCCGTTCCACTTCTCACCCAGAGCACCGTTTTCATAAAAGGCGACACCTGTGGGCGCACCACCGCCATACACATCGCCCGCAGGCACAGTCTGCGGATCGTCTTGCCTCCATTCAGCAACGGGCGTGGTCTGTCCAGGTCGCTTGTCAGCCTGCCAGCTGCGCTTGCCATCGGGCGAGAAGAAACCGAAGTCGCCGCCCTCCATCACAAAGGACACACGGCAGGCGGGTGGATCATCGTTGTCGTTCTGGAAGATGTCGCCCAGGGACGTCACGGTTTGTTCGTAGCTGTTGCGATAGCCATAGCCAAGGATGCGGGCGTGAGTGCCATCGGGGTTAATCGAACAAGTAAACCCACCCACATAGACGTGGCCGTCATCGCTCGCCTCACCCGCCCAGGTGTTGTTGAGGTAGGCACCGCCGATGCGGAAAGTCTTCTCGCTCTTGTCGGTGAAGAGCCCACCGCAGTTGCCGTTGCTGAACACCCAGCGACCATCCGGACTGGCTGAGACCGAGTGGAGCGAATGATCGTGCTGCGCCTGCTCGAAGCCCGTCAGCAGGACCTCGCGCTTGTCCACGGCGGGATCGAACTTCGCATCGCGATTCACATCGGTGTAAACGATGAGGTTCGGCGTGTTGGAGACCACGATCACGTTATCGAATACCGCCACACCCATTGGTGCTCCGAGTTCCGGGTCCTGCACGAAAGTGTGAGACTTGTCCGCCTTGCCATCACCATCGGAGTCTTCGAGCACCACGATGCGATCCCCTGCCGCACGACGACCCGACATCCTGCGGTAGTTGATGCCTTCGGCCACCCAGATCCGACCCTGCGCATCCACGTCCATGTTGGTGGGATTGAAAAGCATCGGCGAGGTCGCCCAGAGCGTGACCTCCAGTCCCTCGGGCACCTTCAGCGTCGCCGCATCCAAGAAGTCAGGAGTAACGGCCTTCTCGTCGAACTGCGGCTGATTGACATCAGGAACGAAGGCGGGCTTGCCCTGCTCGAAGACTTTCTTTTTCTGCTTTGGCTGTTCAGCAGCAGGAGCCGCCGCCGTCAAGGCAGCCAGCAAGGCGAGGCGAAGAGTGATGCGAATCATAAAGGAAATCGGGCGGGATGGAACGCCCAGCCTTAGCCGCTTCTTGCCTGGGTGCAAACGGGGCGGAGACTCTCACCTCAACATCAAATCCCGGATCGCTGCGGCCAGTGCTTGATCGGTGGTGTCGCGGTCGGGGATGGACTCTTGGGCACCTTCCATCGTGGTGGCTAGCGAGCCGGCGACGCTGGCGGCACGCAGGGCGATCTCGAGCATTCGAGTCTCAGCCCAGCGAGCGGCGAAGACTCCGGCAAAGCAATCGCCTGCTCCCACGCTGTCCACGGCATTGACCGTCATCGTAGGCACTTCGAGAGATGGACCTCGGTTCGAGAAGGCGAGCGTGGAATCGGCCCCACGGGTGACGATCACCGTGTTGATGCCCATCGCTGTGGTCTTCTCTCGAATCCAGCCGATGTCGCCCATGCTTTCCACGGGCTGGCCAAAGAGTTGCTCGGCCTCGTGTTCGTTGACGATCACGAAGTCGAGTTCCACCTCGCCCCAGGGAAAGCCTTCACGCCAGGGCGAAGGATTGAGGCAGGTGATGGTGCCCAGCGGCTTGGCCATCTTGAGCCCCTCCACGACGGCCTCCATCGGCACCTCGAACTGCGCGAGCATGATGGTGCCCATCGCAACCCATTGCTGCTGATCTCGCACCTCGTCGGCGGTGAGGGCGTTGTTGGCCGCGAGGCCCACCACGATGGTATTCTCGGCTTTATCATTGACGCAGATCATCGCCGTGCCCGTGGGCATGCCTTTGCGAACATAAATGCCATCGGTGCGCACGTTCCGGCGCTTGAGCACCTCCAGGTAGGCTGCTCCGGCGCTGTCGTCACCGAGGCTGCCAATCATGAGCACGTTCGCACCCTGACGCGCGGCAGCCACAGCTTGATTGCCGCCTTTGCCACCGAGGCGAAAGGTGAGATCGCGTGCGACGATGGTGGTGCCGGGCTTGGGGAAGGCATCGACACGCGCGATGGTGTCGAAGTTCAGAGAGCCGAGGACGACAACGTTACCCATGATTTGGTTGGCAGTTCTTTGTTCGGTAAATCGATCAGCTTTGGACTTCGGCGACCTTCGCTTGATCCCAGGCGACATCCATCTCGGCGAGCGTGACTGTGCCCAGCGCTTTGCCTTGTGACTCCAACGTCGCTTCGACGTGGCCAAATCGCCGGGTGAAACGCTCGTTCGTCGCCGCCAGGGCAGACTCGGCATCCACGCCGAGCTTGCGCGCCAGATTCACGACGCTGAACAGCAGGTCGCCGATTTCATGCGTCATCGCCACCGAATCGCCGCTCGCCAAGGCTTGCTCCAGCTCGGCGGTTTCTTCGCGAATCTTGCCGATCACGGGCTGCACATCGGGCCAATCGAAGCCCACACGCGCCGCTTTCTTCTGCAACTTCTGCGCCCGCATCAGCGACGGCAGCCCCTGGCTTACGCCGCTGAGGTAGGGTTCGCGCTGGGCACCTTTCTCCACGCGCTTGATCGCATCCCACTGCTTGAGCACTGCCTCAGAGTCATCGGCGTTGGTCTCACCGAACACGTGCGGATGGCGGCGGATGAGCTTCTCGCACAGGCCGGTCGCAATGCTGTCGATGGTGAACGCACCAGTCTCGCTCGCGATCTCAGCGTGGAGCACCGGCTGAAGAAGAAGATCACCGAGTTCATCTGCGATGAGCGCCGGATCGCCTGTGCGGATGGCTTCGGCCACTTCATAAGCTTCCTCGATCACATGCGGGATGAGCGATTCATGAGTTTGCTCGCGATCCCAGGGGCAGCCTCCGGGAGCGCGAAGGCAATGCACGACAGCGCGCAAGCGGGCGAGAGGTTCAAGCGTAGCAGGCGGAACAGGCAGAGGCATGAGGCTTCGATGGATGCGACCAAGCGCAACGTCAACGACGGAGCGCCCTCATCAGGGTGGTGTGACGATCATCTGGGGCGCGATCTGCTGGATGAACTCCTGGAGATCGAGCAGGCCCTTGGCCTCGGTCATGCCATCCATGATGCCGGGCTCGGTGGGCGGCAATTGAACGAAGAACGAGACCAGCGCCCAGCGATGGTTCAGATTGCGAAGGATCGAATCGAAGTAGGTCGTGAAGACGTGCCCGTAGTAGTCGGGCGTGGCCGTGCCGTAGCCTTGATACCAGAACAGGTTGATGCCCCGCTGGCGCTTGAGCACGCCGGTTTGAGGATCAGGCATATCACGGAAAAGGCGCATCATCATCGCGCCTTCTTCGCGCCCGTCGCCCAGCATCACCGGTATTTCCTGACGGCCCACGATGTTCCAGCCCGCGCCGGGAAGGCACACATCCGGACGATGCAGGCCGCGCCGCGTCTGACCGCTGAGCACGAGCGTGGCAAGCATCTGCCGCCCACCGGGACCGATGTAAACACGTCGGGCCAAAGCGATGTCCGCACTCAGATTGTCGCGCTCCGCCTGGGTCATGGGAAACTCCTGGCTCTGCATCTCGCCGAGGCTCACGGGCAGTTCCATGTTCACTGGCGAGGGGCTCAGCGGAGGCTGGCTTGATGGCGAGGCGCAGCGAAGAATCGAGGCTGCACCAAACAGCGCCACCACGCTCGAGCGGATGATCATCGGCTTGAGGTCAGCAACCGACTCGACGCTCGCGGCATCGACCGGTCGGGCGACCACGCGTTTGGCGCGCTTCCAGTGCTTGCCTTCGAGCACGGATGAAATCGCAAACATGCCCACCAGCGCCACGGCAAAAACAGCGAAGCCTGCCAGCTCATGGAACAGGCTGATTTCCTCCACGCCATCCACCATGCGACCGATGGCCACCTCGGGACCGAACCACTGGGAGCCCAGGGCGAGCAGGATCATGCGCACCAAGTTTCCCGCCACGGCTAGCGGCACCGCACTCACGAAGAGGATCACCCTTGGCCACAGTCCCCGGAGAAACACATAACCATAAAGTGCAGCCAACATCATCAGGGCATACAGCGAGCGAATGCCGCTGCACGCGTCCGCCACGTCGAGTTGAAAGCGTTGTCCCTGCACCAGTCCCCGCGCCGCATCGGCCGAGGACAAGATCTTGGACCCCTCGTTGTCATTCGCCAGACCGATGAGGTCGAGGATTGTCGAGGCCCAGCCAGCGGTGAATACGCGCAGGGGCGAGGCGAGTTGATCTTCCAGCGGATACACCGGCCACATGAAGGAAAGGAAGAGCCAGGGGAAAAACAGGATGCGCATCCACTCGATGCCGCCCAGCCACAGGATCAGCCCGGCCACGATCAACTGAAATGCGGCGAACCCTGGATAGGCGGTGTCCGCTTGATAACCCACCCAGTAGGCCAGCATCGCGAGTGCCAGCAGGACCACACCGGACCAGTGCCCGCGAACGGGAATCGCACGGAGCTGGGCACGCTGCTGCCAGCCGAACCACGCGGACACGAGCGGCACGATGGGACAAAAAGCCCACTCGGCATTCTCGCCTGTGAAACGCCACCAGCCGGTGAAGATGCTCAGCTTCTCATCGAAATACCAGTGCTGGTAAGGCCACCACCCAAACATCAGCACGAGCACCACGCCCGACACGGTCCAGCCAAGGACGCCAGGGGAAAGCCAGGAAGGTCGTGAAGAAGAGGAACTCATGGTCCGGTCGGGGCCGTGCCAGTCGCCGGAAGGAAATCCTCTGGCAAGCATTTTCATTTCACCACATAGTCACCGACTTCCGTTCCTGCATGGTTCCTTCACTGCCGAATTACCCCACTGACACCCCGCCCGTGCCAGGCACCGAACCATTGCCAGGGATGCCCCCTCCCGTGCCGCCGCTGGAGACGCTTCGCCGCCGACCTGATGCGGAAGACGCCAAAGCCAACCAACTCGGCCTTCAGCGGGCCACCGCGACCACGAACGTCTCCAACCAACGCCGATCCTGGCTGGCCGCAAAGTTCTTCGCCGCCTCGATCGTGATCATGGTGATCGGCTTCGGCAGCTTCGCGGCCATGCTGTATTCGTTCTATCAAAACGAGATCGTGCCCCAGCTCGCACGCGCCCAGTCTGTCACCCAGCAGAGGCATGAACTCGAAAGCGTGCCGCAACTCGCCTCCGCCCAGGCCGATCTCGCTGCCGCTCAGGCCGCGCTCACCAAGGCCAACGACGCCATCCTTCGCCTCCAGCGCCAATACGACGCGCTCGCCCTCAAGCAGCAGGCCACCGAGAGCAACTTCGCCAGCCTCGTTGATCAGATGAAGAAGGCGATGGACGAGAAACCCTCCGGCAACGGCAAGATCAGCGACACCTCCAGCTCCCTGTCTTACGCCCTGCAAGTGGCCAGTATGGTGCCTGCCACCTCGCCAGTGAATCAGGAACTCATCCTGCTCAAGGAGCGCAACCGCCTCACCTTCTGGGCCGATGAAGCCATCGCCACGGGCAGCAGCGAAGCCATGGATAATCTGTGGCGCAGCCTGGACGATCCCGAGATCGCCCGCCTGCGTGATGGCGTGAAGGCGGAGATCATTCGGGTGCAGAACTACTACAGCCAGCTCTCGCGTCTCCCTCCCGACTACCGCATTCCCGTCCAGGCGATTTACCAGGACCCCACCATCCGAAGCGAGGCCGACCTCCAGCCCGCTCAACTCGTGAAGCTGCTCCTTGATCATGATCGCCCGGTGGAGGTTCGCGCCCGCGCCGCCTATGTGCTCGGCAGCTACCCCAAGGACCCACAAGCCGTCAGCGCCCTCGTGCAAGCCATGACCTCCGATCCCAGCCTTGATGTGATCAAGGAAGCGCAACGCAATCTCTCCGAGCAGCAAGGCATGATCATTCCCCCGCTCAATGCCCGCGCCGCCGCCGCGTGGTGGAAGGAGAAGAACGGGAAGTAAAGCTAATCAGCCCACCCCGAAGACTCCGGGTCATCTCAGGGAACTGGACACTCGATGTGACGCGGGAGTTCAGATGGCGATTAAGCGAAGGTGTCGCCGTGGCCAGGCTCCCGCGCCCAAACCGAGAACCGAGAACCGAGAACCGAGAACCGAGAACCGAGAACCGAGAACCCCGTTGCACATCGGCCAGAACTGCGCACAGAGAGCGGCTCACTGCCAATCATTCATCTGCATGAACTTCACCAACGTCACCGCCGTCGCCAAAGCCAACGTCTATTTCGATGGCAAGGTTGTTTCCCACACTCTTTTGTTCGCCGACGAGAGCAAGAAGACCCTCGGCTTGATCTATGCCGGGACCTATCACTTCGGCACCGCAGCGGCGGAGCGGATGGAGATCACCGATGGCACCTGCGAGGTGCATCTGGATGGCAGCGACAGCAAGCAGACCTATGGCGCAGGCACCCACTTCGATGTGCCCGCCAATTCCGGCTTCACCATCAGCGTGGCCGATGGCATCTGCCAGTATGTGTGCTCGTTCCTGAGCTGATCACACCGGCTTCCTGATCTGCGCGAGCTTGGCTGAGCCTTCGCTCCACGGGACCTCATGCGGCAGGCGCTTTGACAAAGCAGCCAGCGCGGCGGTGACGCCAGCGGCTTCGCCCATGGCGACGGAGTTGCCCGTCACGCGGTAGCTGGCGTGAGCGATGAAGTCGCCGCTGATGTTGCGTCCGGCCATCATGAGGCCGTCCACGTCTTTGGCGATGAGGGCGCGCAACGGGATGTCGTAGGGCTTCGTTTTGATGCCCGCGTTGTGGTAGGCGGCGGTTTTGTTGTGCTCCGCGCTCAAAGCGTGGATGTCCACGCTGAAGGTCGCCCGCACCACGGCGTCGTCATAGCGGGCACCAGCGATGACGTCTTCCTTGTTCACCACGTAGCGGCCTTTGATGCGGCGACCATCCCGCACGCCAATCTGCTCGGCGGTGGCGGCGATTTGCAGGCCTTCCCACGGCCCGCCGAGCTTGCGCAGGCCGTTGACGATCTTGTGCATTTCGGCGCGGGCCTGCACGGTGGCTTCGGTGATCTTCGCGGCGTCGAAGCAGGGCACGCCATACTGGTGATTCATCATGACGAGGAGCAAATTGTCCCGCACCTGCCAGAGCGTCGGTTTGGAATAGGAGGGGAAATGCCCGGTGCGCTGGATCTCGGCGAGCAATGCGTCCTTTGCGAGGCCATCGGCCTTGCTGGGGTCCGAACCGTGAATGTAGCTGGCCAGGGAGGCGGCATCCTTGCAAACGAGCAGCGCATTGAGCGACATCGGCTGGCAGGGGCATGAATCGGACTCGCCAAACTCAAATGCACAGCCTGCGAGCGCGCCGAGGTCGCCATCGCCCGTGGTGTCGATGAACACGGGCGCACGCCAGGCCTGTCGTCCGCTTTTGGATTCGGTGACGATGGTGGTGAGGCGCTTGCCTTCGCGATAGGCGGCGCTCACTCGTGTGTGGAGTTGGAACTTCACACCTGCCTCCACAAACAACTCCTCCAGCAGCAGCTTCATGCCCTCGGGTTCGTAGCAGATGCTGCCTTTGCTCGTGCCACGGCGCATGTCACGTTCGTCGAGGCGCTTGAGCAGTTCTTGATTGAAGCCCGGCTTGTCGAAATCGAGCAGGTAGCCGAGCAACCCGGCGGTCCACACGCCTCCCAGGCAGCCGCGCCATTCAAACACGCGAACCTTGGCTCCCGCGCGTGCTGCCGTGATCGCTGCGGCGATGCCTGCTGGCCCTGCGCCGCACACGATGACATCCACGTCGGTAACCAGCGGCAGATCGCGTGCGTCCTCATGAAAACTCGTGCCCTTGGGCGAGTCTTCGGCGCGCAACACGGCGGGAGTGCCTGCGACTCCGGCGATGGCGGTGTGCAGCAAGTGACGGCGGGAGATGGCGGGCGGATTCATGGTGCCGCACGATCCGCACTTGTCTGCCGTGATCAATCGCGAACCAGATGCCCGGTGTAACCACGAGATACGAGTTCCTCCCAGGCGGACCATACGTCGTCGGGGATGTCCTGGGGAATCTGGAAGCCCTTGGCCGGATAGACCCGGATGCGCTGCACGTCGCCGACGAGGATGTTGATAATGAGTTTGAGCGGCAGCTCGGGCGTGGGGTAGTCGGCAAAGGCGATGGGCGGCGAGCTGATACGGATGTCCTTGCCCGGCCAGAAGTTCATGAAGGTCGCGTAAGCGCGCCGCTCCATGTAGGGCTTCTGCACGACGATCAAACGCTGCGGATCAATGTCGTGCGAGGCGAGCAGTTCGCGGGAGAAGGCGATGTTGTCGCCTGTGTTCGTCGAGCGCGGTTCGATCAGGATGGCCTCCGCGGGCACGCCCCTGGCCAGGGCGACTTCGGCAAAGCACTCCGCCTCGGACTTCTTGAACACACCCTCGGTCAGTCGCCCGACATTGCCTGAAAAAACGATTCGTGGAGCCAGCCCGCGAAGAAACAGATCAGCCCCCTGCTCCGCCACACGCAGATCATTGCTGCCCAGGACCAGGATGACATCGCTGGGCTGCATCTCGTGCCCCATCTGCATGTAATCCCAGAGAACCTGGGCGAGGTCGAAGTCACTGGTCATAGATTGATGGCCTTACCTGCCTCCGCCCTCGCTGACAAGCCTCGCCTTGAGAAGGTCAATTTCAGCGGCGCTTGGCGAATTGTTACAAGTTTGACACATTGGGACTCCCCTGCTCTAACTCGCCGCTCAACCATCCTCCTGCGCTTATGATCTCCCTGCAAAAAATCTTCGGCAAAACCGACATCTTTTACGACCTGCTGGAAAAGAGCGCCGAGGAGGCCCGCCACGGCGTCCAGGCCCTGAAGACCCTGTTTGCCCAGCCACTCGCCGCCCAGAACATGGACGAATTGAAGCTGGTCCGCCGCAAGGACAAGAAGATCACCGAGGAGATCAATGAGGCTCTGTGCAAGACCTTCGTCACCGAACTGGATCGCGAGGACATCGAAGCGCTGAGCAATGCGCTCTACAAGATTCCGAAGACCGTGGAGAAGATCGCTGAGCGATTCATTATCTGCTCCGACAAGCTCACAGGCGTGGATTTCTCCCGCCAGATGGGCATGATGGAAACGGCGGCTGACACCGTCGTGCAGATGGTCGGCGAACTGCGCAAGAAACTCCATCTCGAGCGCATGAAGGACATGAATGCGAAGCTCCAGCAGATCGAAGGCGATGCTGACAAGCTGATCCTGGAACTGCTCAAGGACCTCTACAGCGGCAATCACGATCCTCTGCGCGTCATCATGCTGCGCGACCTCTACGACTTGATGGAGAAGGTCGTCGATAAGTGCCGCGACGCCGGCAACGTGCTCTCGCTCATCGTGCTGAAGTATTCCTGATCCAGCTCCCCCATGTCTGCCGCATTGATCCTCCTCTTTGTGGTGCTGCTCGTGGTGCTGGCCTTTGAATACATCAACGGCTTCCACGACACCGCCAATGCCATCGCCACCGTGGTCTCGACCAAGGTGCTCACTCCTCGAGCAGCCCTGCTGCTGGCCGCCGGAACCAATCTCATCGGTGCCTTCTTTGGCCAGGCCGTGGCCAAGACGGTCCACAGCGGCATCATTGATGACAAGGTGGTGGCCGTCACCTCCATCACCATTCTCTGCGCGATGCTCGGTGCCATCATCTGGAACCTCATCACCTGGTGGTTCGGCATGCCCTCCAGCTCCAGCCACGCCCTTTTCGGCGGTTTGATCGGTGCCGCCATGGCATCCGTTCATGGTCAGTGGAACTGGCATGTGCTGATCTGGTCCCGCCTCAAGATGGACTCCAAAACAGGCCTCCCCGTGGTGGACAAGATCACCGGCCTGCCCACAGGCGAGATGGAAGGCATCTTCCACAAGATCGTGGTGCCCATGATCACCTCGCCCATCCTCGGACTCCTGGTTGGATTCATCGTCATGGGATTGCTGTTTGCACTGATTCGCAACTGGCGCCCCCACACCGTCAACAAGTGGTTCGGCAAGCTCCAGATCGTGAGCGCTGGCTACATGGGATTCGGCCACGGACTGGCTGATGCGCAGAAGACGTTGGGCATCATGATGCTCACTCTTTATGGCGCGACCAAAGCGGGCGACCTGGACAATCTGCCAGCCTGGCTGCACTTCCTCCGCGTGCCCGACAAGAGCGCCTCGATGCCAGTCTGGATCATGATCACCTGCGCGGTCGTCATGGCTGCAGGCACCTATGCAGGCGGCTGGCGCATCATCAAGACGCTGGGCCACAAGATGGTGAAGATGAAGCCCGTCCATGGCTTCGCGGCTGAAACCACCGCCGCCACGATCCTCGCCGTCACTGGCACGCTCGGCATGCCGGTGAGCACCACGCACACCATCACCACGTCCATCATGGGTGTGGGAGCTGCCCGCCGCTGGAATGCGATCGAGTGGAGCCTCGTGGAGCGCATTGTCTGGGCCTGGATCATGACGATGCCGATCACCGCCGCCCTGGCCTATGGCATCGCGAAGCTGGTGGCATTCGTGTTCTAAAGCACCTCGAGCGACAAATCGACGGCCTTGGAGGAGTGCGTGAGCGCTCCCACGCTGATCGCATCCACGCCTGTGGCTGCGACATCCTTGATGGTGTCGAGCGTGATGCCACCGCTCGCTTCGAGGAAGACGCGTCCCTCATTGATCTGCACCGCCTGACGGAGTTCCGCCACGGACATGTTGTCGAGCAAGATCATGTCCACCCCGCGAAGGGCGAGGAAGTCGGCGACTTGCTCCAGCGACGCAGCTTCGAGTTGAACCTTGATCCCCAGACGATCCTTGCGCACCCGATCAATGGCTGATTGCAGTGCATCGAGCTGGCCACAGGCCATGTGATGATTGTCCTTCACCATGACCTGATCGTAGAGGCCGATGCGGTGGTTGGTTCCCCCACCGTCCTTCACCGCCGCCTTTTCCAGCAAGCGCCAGCCGGGCGTGGTCTTGCGCGTGTCCAGCAGCTTCACCGGATGCGGTTTCACGGCATCAAGGTATCGCCGCGTGGTGGTCGCGATACCGCTCAGACGCTGGAGAAAATTCAGCGCCGTGCGCTCCGCCGTGAGGATGCTGCGTGTGCGTCCTTCGACCTCCAGGATCACATCGCCGATCTCGAACGCATCGCCATCTGCCTTGCGCGCCCAGATGCCCAGGCCCTTGTCGAGCTGGCGAAACACTTCCAGGGCGATCTCGATGCCACTGAGCACGCCCGCTTCCTTGGCCATGATCTTGGCCTTGGACCGCGTGAGTTCAGGGATGAAATACTGCGAGGTGACATCTCCGCTGCCGACATCTTCTTCAATGGCGGCACGAATGAGAGCGAGGGTGGTGGGGTGCATAAGGGGAAGTTATCGACACCATCCATCCTCTGCCCACAAGCGGAGGGTGGTAGGATCAATATCGAAGCCATGCGACCATGTGAGCACTCCATCATCAAGGAATACCTGCTCGAAAACCCGTTCATCCAGCAAGGGATCGCTCATCGGACCGCGTTCCGCCGACAACCATGGCAGCAGGTCCAGTTCACCGATGAATCCATCGCGAAACCTCAGGCTAAGACGATGACCGCCTAAAAGCCGGATGCTGGACAGCCTGCGCAGCCTGAGCGGAGGCAATCCAGCAAGGCGGGCGGAGCTTTCGGTGGGAACAGAGACGGCACTCATGGAAGTGGTTCGATGGAGTTAAGCGGACCCTGACGCGACATGCAAATGGTCCAGTTGATCTCAAGCTCTTCACGATGCAGCCGACACCACTCCTGCACGCGAGTGAGGTCCGCCTTGTTCATGGAGCCTTCCAAGACCTCGGCAGTCGCCACGGCCATGACCACTTCCTCATCGCCTTTCGATGCATGAAAATGTGCCGGTGGATGTTCACGCGGTGCGTAATACATCGTGATTCGAACCCCATAGAACCGGCTGATCGCGGGCATGGGAGACGAGAATCATCGCAGGATGATTTTTCAACACCCGATCTGATTCATTGCATCACGCGTGATTTCGTCGTTTGCTTTCGGGTTCATGCCCGACTCCTCGCCAGCCCGCAAGCGGAAGGCTCATCGCACTCACACGCACCTCATCCAGTGGCGCTGGTGGCGGTTGTTTTTTCGGTGGCTGCTGGCGGGCTTGGTCATCGTGGGCATCGCAGCGGCGGTCTTCATCTGGATCATCTATGGTGGGCTGGCGAAGCAGTATGACTTGGCCAAGCTCGGCTCGATGCCGGAGCGCACGATCGTTTATGACCGCAAGGGGGCGATCATCGGCAAGCTCTACGGGGAGAACCGCATCGTGGTCCCGCTCGATCAGGTGTCGCCGCACTTCGTGAAGGCGCTGCTCGCGCGTGAAGACTCTCGTTTTTATCAGCATGGCGGCGTGGATTACATCGGCGTGGCGCGCGCGATGGTGCGCAACATCAAGGACCGCAAGGTGGTGCAAGGAGCGAGCACGCTCACGATGCAGCTCGCTCGCAACAGCTACCCTGGGCTCGATGATCGCAGCCTGCATCGCAAGCTGGTGGAGGTCATGCTTGCCCGCCGCATCGAAGCCGCCACTCCGAAGAACGCGATCATCGAGCACTACGTGAACCGCATCTTCTTCGGTAACGGACTCTATGGCATCGAGCGCGCGGCCAACGCCTACTTTGGCAAGTCCGCCGCCACGTTGACGCTGGGCGAAAGCGCGCTGCTCGCAGGCATCATCCGCAGCCCCTCGCGTTTCTCGCCGTTCAAGAACTGGCAGGGAGCCAAGAAGGAGCGCGATGATGTGCTCAAGCGCATGGTCACCACCAAGGCCATCACGCAAGCGGACTCCGATACCGCCATCGCCGAGGACATCGCCCTGCGCGCCCAGCCTGCCTTCAAGAGCCAGGGCGACTACGCGATGGATGCCATCAAGCGCGCCCTCGATGTGATCCTGGAGCAGAAGGACTTCGAAGATGGCGGGCTCAAGGTGGTGACCACCCTCGACCACGATCTGCAAGTGGCGGCCGAAGAGTCGCTAGAGAAGCGCGCCGCCGCCTTCGAGAAGCTCAAAGGCTACCCGCGCATCAGCAAGGCAGACTTCGACAAGCAATGGGACCAGATCAGTGAGGTGCCCACCACGCCCTACCTTCAAGGTGCCATCACCGCGATCGACAACTCGAACGGCGGCATCCTCGCTGTCGTGGGCGGGCGCGACTACCGGCAGAGCAAATACAACCGCGCGCTCCAGGGCGAGCGTCAGATTGGTTCCACGATCAAGCCCTTCGTCTATGCAGCGGCTGTTGGTCGCGGATTGCTGCCCGGCACCCTCGTTGACGATGCACCAATCCCCGGATCATGGAGCCCGGAGAATAGCGATGGCGAGTTCCTGGGGATGCAACCCATGGCGCTAGGCCTGATCCAAAGCCGCAACACCATGACCGTGCGCGTGGGCGATCAGGCCGGACTGGATCGCGTGATCGAACTCATGCGCGATGCTGGCATCGGTGAACATGCCGAGCGTTCCCGCCAGATCTTCATCGGCAATGTGGGCACGAATCTCAAGCAACTCGTCAGCGCCTTCACCATCTATCCGAATCAGGGCATTCGCCGCCGCCCCTATCTGATCGAGCGCATTGAGGATCGCAATGGGGCCGTCATCTACTCCACCCCCACGCTGGAGGCCATGGTGCTCACGCCGGGAGTCGCGGCGATCACCAGCCGCCTCCTCAGCCTTGTGATGGATCATGGCACCGCTGCCACGGCCCGCACCGAGTATGGCTGGAAGGTGCCCGGTGGTGGCAAAACGGGCACCACGAACGATTACAAGGACGCATGGTTCATCGGCTACTCGCCGAACGTCACCTGCGGTGTCTGGATGGGATGCGATCAGCCCCAGACCATCATGGACGATGCCTACGGCGGACGGCTCGCGCTGCCGGTATGGGTCGATGTGATGAAGAAAGCCGAGAGCCTGGGCTACATGACGTCCGCCCCCGCTCAGGTGCCGCTCTCGCGCGTGCGCCTCTGCCGCACCAGCAGCCTGCTCGCCACCGAGCCATGCTCAGCCTCTGGCGCGAGCTATGAGGACGATCTCCCCTACGACCTCGTGCCCCAGGCCTTCTGCCCTGTGCATGGCGTGGGCGGAACGGTGCCCGGCTACGTGCCGCCGCCTGGTCCTCCAGGACAAGGCGGCGGGTTTTGGGATGCAGTGCGGTCTTGGTTCCGCTAATCGGCGGTGCTGGGGCTGAACACGGGGATGACCACCTGAGCAGTCGTGCCGTCGGTGTAGGTGATGAAGAGCAAGATGCGGCCCTGGTTGTCGATCACGCTTTGCTGCCAGGGGCGGATGTCCATGTTGGAGCCGGGGA
>CAUJJC010000094.1 GCA_963204975.1 Verrucomicrobiota bacterium
TGGGCTTGTTTTGTGGCGATCTGGAGTCGCGCACGAAGTCGGCTCAACTGCACCTGATCTTTTCGGGCACTGACTTCTGGGCCGTGCTCGAGACGGGTGAAAACAATAGTCGTAGCAGCGAGCAGCTCCGCAATCTCACCACCAAGAGCATACAGGTGAAGCTCAGCTTCACTGAGGATGCGGTGCAGGTCTCGGCCAATGGCATTCCGCTCATGAACGCCCAGCTCGATGCCTCGCTGCGCAAGGGCGCGGGGCTGATCTTTGCACCCTCGGCGATGTGGGGAAATCCTTCGCGCGATGTGGAGGTGTCTAATTTCGGAGTGCAGGCGCGTCCCGACTTCGTGCAGACGCCTGCGATTGGTGAAGAGTCCAAGAAAATGGCGATGACCATTCCTCGCTTCAAGCGGCAGGACCCGCCGACGCATGTGCTTCTGGCCCCGAATGGCGATATGCTTCGTGGACGGATCGAGAGCGCCACAGCCACGAGCATCAAGTTCGCATCGGGAGTGGAGAACATGGACGTGCCCGTCGAGCGTGTGGCAGCGGCCGTGTGGTTGGAGGAGCCGATGAAGTTAGGCAAGGAAGAGGCCGAACCCGTTAAAGAGCCTTCGAAGGATGACGAGTTTGCCAAGGCCATCGCGACGCACTGGCTGGTGCTTCAGGATGGTTCGCGACTGGGCGTGAAGGTGGACAAGTTCATGGCGGATCGCATCATTGCG
Source organism: Verrucomicrobiota bacterium (assembly GCA_963204975.1). Classification (GTDB taxonomy): domain Bacteria; phylum Verrucomicrobiota; class Verrucomicrobiia; order Verrucomicrobiales; family Verrucomicrobiaceae; genus JAEUHN01. The sequence goes on from CAUJJC010000094.1 coordinate 720, forward strand.
TGGTCGCCATCGCTCGGAACCGTCGATGTGCCGAACGATCAACTGGCCATGGTAAAGCTAGCCGCACCTTCGCCTACGAGTGCCATGCTGGCGTATCGAGATTGGCAGCCGGAGTTCGCGCCTGAGCCTGTGCTGCCCGAGACTGGCGGCCAGTCATCGCCCTTGCTGAACAAACCGGCTCCGGACTTTGCTTTGCCGCTTCTGGGCGGCGGGCAATTCCAGCTCAGCGCCGAGAAGGGCAAGGTGATCGTGCTCGACTTCTGGGCCACATGGTGTGGACCGTGTGTGTCTTCCATGCCGGAGCAACTCAAGGCGATGGCCGAGTTCGATCCCGCGAAGGTGAAGTTCATTGCTGTGAATCAAGGCGAGCCTGAACCGGTGGTGCAGAAGTTCCTGCAAGCCCGTGGCTGGCAGATGGCTGTGGCGTTCGACAGCCAGCAGGCCATCGGAGCCAAGTATGGCGTGGAAGGCATTCCCCATTGCGTGGTGATCGATGGCACGGGCAAGGTAGTCTGGACCAACACGGGCTACTCGCCGGGCGAGAGCGAGAAGATGGCGGCGATGATTCGCAAGCTGCTCGCGGTGCCGCAGTGAGACGGGCTCAGCGTTTCCTCATAACGCGCACCCGCTCGCGATCCAGACGGCCATCGAAGGCGACGTCGGGCACGTAGTCCTCAACGACATCGAAGTGCTCGCCGAACAAAGCGTCTAGCTCCGCCACAGGCAGCGCGTGGGGCGGGCCTTCGTAGCCTTCGTCATGCTCGGGATCGATGAACCACACACCAATCAGCAGGCCGCCGGGCTTGAGGAGGCCGAGCACGGCATTGCGGTAGGCGGTGCGCATCGAAGTCGGGATCGCGCAGAAGCAGGTGTGCTCCACGACGGCATCGAAGTTCCCTGTGAACTCGGCGGGCAGGGCGAAGAGGTCGCCCAGGAGCCAGGTCGATTCGGGCAGATGCGGGTGTGATTGTTTGGCGAGGTCGATAGCCAGCGGCGAGATGTCCAGGCCGATCACCTCAGCGCCCAGCGAAGCAACGAGCGCCACATCGTGCCCCGCGCCGCAGCCAGGGGCGAACACGCGGCCCTGCACCGGATTTCGCTCCAGATACTGCGCGAGAGGTGGCGAGGGTTTGCCTTTGTTCCAGGGCGTATTGCCCTCGGTGTAGCATTGATTCCAGTCAGTCATGAGACTGCATACGAGCACTGCCCTGCGAAACGATCAAGCCCAGGCACGCTGGGCCATGAGCATCGGTGGTTGATAATCGCAGAGCGGATCGCCATCGAAGGGATTGCCACTCATGGCATAGGCACGGGCACGCGAGCCGCCGCAGAGGCTGCGATATTCGCACTGGCCGCACTTGCCCATCAGCGCATTCGGATCGCGCAGGTGCTGGAAGGTGGGATTGTTCCGGTAAATATCGAGGAGGTGCTCGGTGCGCACATTGCCAGCGTTGAGTGGCAGGAAGCCGCTGGGATTCACCTCGCCCGTGTGGGAGACAAAGACGAAGCCCTTGCCGTCATTGATGCCCAGAGGTGCTCGTTTGCTGCGCTTGAATTCGCCGATTTCTGGGTGCTGCCGCTGCACGCGGCGATACATCGGGGCCTCGGTGGTCTTGATTTCGTAAGGGGCGGTGAGGCTGTGCTCGTGGAGTCGAATCAGCAGCCGTTCGAGCTGGGCCGGTGAGGGGAGATCGTCGAACTTCCCGCGACCCGTGGGCACAAGGACAAAGACGGACCAGAGCACAGGCTCGATGTCTTCCAGCATGTCGATGAAGTCATCAAGGCGGTCCGCATTGTCCTTGGTGATCGTGGTATTGATCTGCACGGGGATACCGGCATCGAAGCACTTCTCATAGGCCTGAAGCGTCCAGTCCCATGTGCCTTTGACGCCGCGGAAGGCATCGTGGCTTGCACGGTCGGGGCCGTCGATGCTGAGTGAGATGCGATGCACGCCGGCACGCTTGAGTTCGTGGAAATTCATCTTCACCAGTCGTGGCGTGGCGCTGGGGCTGAGGGCGGGGAAGAGGCCCTTCTCGCGAGAGTAGTTGATCAGGTCGAGCAAGTCCGGACGCATCGCAGGGTCGCCTCCCGTGAGCACGAAGACGGGTGGTTTGATGTCCGCCACCTGGTCGATGAGGGCAAAACCTTCCTCCGTGCTGAGCTGAAGCGGATGGGCGTGAGGATTGGCTTCAGCCCGGCAGTGGCGGCAGGCGAGAGCACAGGCGCGAGTGGTTTCCCAGATGACGACAAACGGACGGTCGTTGAAGTCGAAGGCATAAGGTGAGAGCTCAGACATGCTGGATTAACGCACAAGCTGGTGTGCCTATCTTGGCAACCACTGTGCGGTCTTTTTCAGCTTTGCATCGGCGATTGAAAGCGCGGAAGCGTGTCGTAAACATCCGCCCTCTCAACCTGGAACCCTTCTATACCTTTCTATGAATCTCTCACGCACTGCATACGGCACCTGGAGCGGCGGACGCTTCATGCACTTCGGCGAAGCGCTCTCCGACGAGCAATACATGAACATGATCCGCCTTTCCTTTGAGAAAGGTGTGTGGACCTTTGTCACGGCAGACGTGTATGGTGCGGGACGCGCGGATGCGCTGCTGGGCGAGGCGCTCAAGGGCATTCCGCGTGACGAGTATTGCCTCGCGGGCATCGTCGGTCACGACTTCTATGAAGGCCTGCGCGCCGGATCGAAGGGCTACCCACGCTTCACGGAGCCGTCGCTGCGTCAGGCGGATGGCTACGAGAGCTATCTCACCATGGCCGCAGAGAAGTCGCTGGAGCGCTGCCAGGCTTCGAAGTTTGACCTGCTCATGCTGCACAATCCCGACAGCATCGCTTACACCAGCGAGAAGGTGTGGAATGCCTTCACCTCGCTCAAGGATAAGGGCCTCACGGACCGTCTGGGCATCGCGCCTGGGCCGGCCAATGGCTTCACGCTGGACATGATCGATTGCTTCGAGCGCTTCGGTGATCGCATGGACTGGGCGATGATCATCCTCAATCCTTTCGAGCCCTGGCCCGGTCAGCATGTGCTCGCGGCGGCGAAGAAGAACAACGTCGATATCCTCGCCCGCGTGGTCGATTACGGCGGCATTTTCCATGACGATGTGAAGCCAGGGCATCACTTCAAAGATGGTGACCACCGCACCTTCCGTCCCGCAGGCTGGATCGAGCACGCTTGCGAAAGGTTGGAGAAGATTCGTCCAATTGCTCAGAAGCATGGTCTCACCATGTTGCAGCTCGCGAGCTTGTGGACCATGGCGAACGAGCCGGTCAAGAGCGTGGTGCCCACCTTGATTCAGGAAGCTGGCGATAATGCGAAGAGCATCGAGAGCAAGCTGGAGGAACTCGCCACTTTGCCCGAGCAGTGCCTGAGCGCCGAGGAAGTCGAAACCATTCGCGCCATCGGTGACAACACGGGCTGCATGTTGCTCAAGGGAGCCAGCCAGCGTCACGAAGGTCAGGACCCTCGCCCAGATGAATGGCCGATGCGCGATGACCTGCTCGCTCTCGCCGTTCGTTACGGCTTGGGCACGGGCTGGTAGTTCCCAGTTTTCATTTGATAAAAGGAAAGGGGAGTCGTGATCCGGCTCCCCTTTTTTATTCGTCGGGTCTGATGGAAGTCGCAGAGGCTGGGGCTCGTAGATGGCTGGCTCCATCCATGTTTCATCGACGCCTGCTCCTCGCTCTCTGCCTTATCACAGCCCCTGCCTTGTCGGCGGCTGATTCGCCATCGCTGACGGCCATGCGTGTGATGCGCGACGAATGCATCGGCTGCCACAAGCCCGGGAAAGCCAAAGGCGGGCTCATCCTCAACACGCGCGAGAAGATGATGAAAGGTGGCAACAGTGGCGATGCCATTGTCGAGGGGAAGGGGAGTGAGAGCCTGCTTTATCAGGTTCTTGAAAAGGATGGTGATCCTCACATGCCGCCGAAAAAGCAGCTCGAGGCAGCGCAGATTGCAGCGGTGAAAACCTGGATCGATCAGGGTGCCAAGTGGGAGCCCCAGGTCTTCGATGAGTTGCCTGCCGTAAAGCCGGTGGCGCTGAATGCCATGCCTGTGAGCTACAAGCCCGTGCTGGCCATCACCTTGTCCCCCGATGAAAAACGACTGGCCGTGGCGAGAGCGAACGCGCTCGACATCTACGACTTGAGCAAGCCGGAGCGACCGCTCGATCAGAAGCTCACGGGGCACACGGAGTCGGTGCAGAGTGTGGCCTGGAGCCCTGATGGCAAGTGGATCGCCACGGGAGGATTTCGCAGTCTGAAGATCTGGGATGCGGAGACCTGGCGCGAGGTGAAGTCGCTCAGTTCGTCGCTCGTGGGCAACATCACCGCCCTCGCGTTTGCGGCTGACAACACCACGCTCTTCGCGGCGGACGGTGAGCCTGGAGTCAGCGGGTTCCTCCACCGTGTCGCCTTCGTGGAGGGCAAGCTGCTGGGCTCGTGGAAGGCGCATGAAGATGCGATCTACGGGTTGAAGTTGTCGTCCGATGGAAAGTCGCTCGCGAGTGCCTCGGCGGACAAGCTGGCGAAACTCTGGAGCGTGGCTGATGGCAAGCTCATCGCGTTCTATGAAGGACACACGAATCATGTGCTGGCTGTCGCCTTCAACAAGGACGCTACGCAGCTCGCCACAGCGAGTGCGGACAAGGAGGTCAAGGTCTGGGATGTGAAGAGTCGTGAGCAGGACGTGATGCTCGGGGACAAGAAGATCGCCTTCACCACGCTCGCATGGTCGCAGGATGGTTCGGGCTTGGTGGCGATCACGGACAAGGGCAGTGGCTCCATCTATCGTGACCTCGTGAAGCACGATGGCTCCCAGCGCAGCGACACGGGAAAGCAGAGCAAGCTGGAGTCCGCAGGACAAATGATTTACTGCTGCGCGATCTCGAAGGATGCCAAGACCATCTTTGCCGGAGCCCACGACGGCAAGGTGTTTATCTGGAGTGACGCAGGCAAGATCACGGGAAAGATTGCGGCAGATCGTTAGCCGCAGACTTGCAGTTGATCGACGAGGGCAGCGCATCATCATGGGCACATGAGAATTGTCTTTTCCCTCTCGATGCTCCTGCTGCTAGCGCAGTGCAAAACGTCCCACCTGCCCAAGCCCGGTGAACCGGTGCGTGCGGACATCGACGAGCGTGCGGAACTGCGCGACGCTCTGCGCCAGGAGCGCGAGTCGGACGAGGGGCCACGATACTCCGACACCGCCCTGCAGGCGGCTTTTGAAGAAGGCTATGCCGCGGGCTTCCTCGATCATCAGCGCGGGCGCTTGTCCGATCCTGATGGCCATGCAGGAAAGATTGCTCCTGCGCATCGCGATGCATTCACCGCCGGATACCTGGCAGGCTTCTCGAAGTAAACGAACCCTCATTCCACCTCTGTTTTTCATCATGCGTCTCCTTGTCACCGCCCTCTCGCTCGGCATCGCTTTGGCCTCTCAAGCCACAGACAAAATCAAAGTCCTGATCATCGACGGGCAGAACAATCACAAGTGGGAGTCCACCACGCCAGTGATGAAGGCTTCGCTGGAAGCCAGCGGCGTGTTTGCCGTGGATGTGAGCACCTCACCACCGGCCGCTAAGAAGGCCAAGCCCGAGGAGGTGGCGACGCTGGCGGAGCGGTGGAAGTCCTGGCGGCCGAAGTTCAGCGACTACGCCGTCTTGATCAGCAACTACAATGGCGAGCGCTGGCCCGCCGAGGTGGACAAGACCTTCCTCGACTACGTGTCGAATGGCGGAGGATTTGTCTGCGTTCATGCGGCGAACAACAGCTTCCCTGACTGGCCTGAATACAATCAGGTGATCGGTGTGGGTGGCTGGGGTGGACGCAATGAGAAGAGCGGACCAAAGCTCTACGTGGTCAATGGCAAGCTGATGCGTGACACCTCACCCGGACCTGGTGGCAATCATGGCAAGCAGCACGAGTTTCAGATCACGCTGCACAACACCGACCATCCAATCACCAAGGGGATGCCGCCCGTGTGGATGCATTCGCAGGATGAGCTTTACAACAGCCTGCGCGGACCCGCTGAGAACCTGGAGGTGCTGGCTTCTGCGGTGTCTGAGACGACCAACAATTCCGAGCCAATGATGCTGGTGCTCAGCTATGGCAAAGGTCGTGTTTTTCACACGCCCATGGGGCACGCGGATTACTCGATGGCGTGCAAGGGTTTCCAAGAAACGCTGGAGCGCGGCACGGAGTGGGCGGCCACGGGCAAGGTGGAGCGCACGGCGGCGTTGCCTGCGGACTTTCCTACAGCGGACAAGGCATCGCCTCCAGCGGCGGTGAAGTGAACCTCACGCACACTTCGGGCACACGCCGAAGAACATCAGTTCATGGTATAGTCGTGTGAACTTGGATTGCTTCGCGATCTGGGCTTCGAGATCCTCCACAGGACATTCGATGGCGAGTCGGTCGATGCGACCGCACTCGGTGCAGACGAGGTAGTCGTTGTGCTCGCCGGGGAAGATCATCGTGTAGTAGGCGGCGCGATCATGCAGTCCCAGACGACGGATGATGGCGAGCTTTTCCAGCTTGGTCAGCAGGCGATACACGGTGGCACGATCCGCCTTGCTGGCGAGCTTCGGAGATGAGGCGACATCGGCCAATGTGAGCGGCGTGGGCGCTTCGATCAGCATTCGCAGCACATCCTCGAGCGCAGCGGTCTGGCGCAGGCCCCTATCTCGGGCGCGCTCCAGAGCCTGGCAGAGCAGGCACTCGGGATCGCGATGAGCACGGCTGTGGGTGTGCGAATGCGTGGCGGACATGACTGTTTGGTGTGTAGCCCATCGAGTGATGGATCACAATCGCATTGATCGCGGGGCCGGAGGTTGTGAAAAGCCGACTTGAACAATGGTGATCCCGTCTTTGTTTGCGGCGAAACACGGTCCATTCTATGCCCACCTACATTTACGAGACGATCCCGCAGAACGAAGTCGAGCAACCCAAGCGCTTCGAAGTGCGCCAGAGCATGAGCGAAAAGGCCTTCACCCATCATCCTGATACGGGCGTCCCGGTGCGTCGCGTGATCGTGGGCGGCACGGGTGTGATGGGCGGCGGCAAGTCGATCCCTTCCATGCCCTCGGGCGGTGGTGGCAGCTGCGGCAGCGGGTGTGGATGTCATTGATCCGCTGACTCTGCATGAACGATTCTGCTGGACCTGACAATCCAACGGCGATCCGCCAGCGAGCGCGCTTGTTGCTGGATCAGGGGCGTCATGCGGATGCGGCAGAATGGTTTCAACGGCTGCTCGCCATCGAGCCAGAGGATGCTTATGCACTCTCACAGCTCGCCATTTGCTGGTCGCAGTTGTCGGACAAAAAACAGCAGGCACTGACAGCGGCACGTCAGGCCATTCGCTTGGAACCTGATGAGAGCTATCATCACTCGGTGCTGGCGCTCACGCTGCTGGATACCGCGAAGGTAGGCCAGGATGCGCAGGTGCGTGAAGGTCTGGCCAGTGCCGAGAAGGCGATCGAACTCGATCCCGACAGTTCCCTTGCGCATAGTCTGAACGGCATGGCGCTGCTCCGACTCGGGAAGTATGCGGATGCTGAGAAGTCCGCGCGTCATGCCCTCTCTCTCGACACGGGTGACACGCTGGCGGCGCAGGTGCTCTCGATGTCTCTGCTGAATCAGAAGAAGGACGCGGACCTCGACAGCCTGGTGGACTGGCAGCTCATGGAGAACCCGGAAGATGATACCGCCCATGTCTCCGCTGGGTATCGCGATCTCATGCGTGGCCGTCATCGCGAAGCATGCGAGCACTTCCGCGAGGCGCTGCGCATCGATCCATCGCATGAAGGCGCGCGCTCTGGCTTGATCGAGAGCTTCCGAGCCCGCTCGTGGTTCTATCGATTGCACCTGCGCTTCAGTTACTTCATGGCGCAGTTCGGCCAGAAGGGTGCGGGCGGCATCTTGCTCGCGGGCTTTGTGTTGTATCGGGTGGCGTTCGGGATGCTGAAGAAGGACCACCCTGGCTGGGCCTACACGCTGGCAGGTCTGTGGATGGTCTTCGCGCTGTGGAGCTTCCTTGCTCGTGGTGTGGGCTCGGCCTTGATGCTGACGGATCGCTTTGTCCGCATGGCGATCACCAAGCGCGAACGCTGGGAAGGGGTGTGCGTGGGGGCGCTCGTAAGCATGGCTCTGTTTTCATTGCTCTGGGGCCTGTGGTGGCATCGGATGGACTGGGTGATGAGCGCGCTCGCCTGTTTCATCGCGGCGGTGCCCGTGGCATCGGCGTTTGCGAATGATCATCACTGGGGCCGATGGGTTTACACCGGTCTGGGCGTGGTCGCTGGCACCGCAGCGGTCGCGTTTTTCCTGGGTGTATTGTTGGGCTGGCCGCCGTTCTTCGACGGCCTGGATTTGATGACCGCGATTTACGTGGGCGGAGCTACCACCTGGCTGCGCTTCCTGGGCGTGCTGTATCGGTAAGGTGTTTGACTTTTCGCCCGCTGCTTCTCCATTGCGCGGCCATGTCCACCCCCACCATCGACATCCATCGCATCGCGACGCTGTCACGCCTGAAACTGACCGACGCCGAGGCCGATCAATACGCTTCGCAGCTCGGCAAGATCCTCGACTACGTGAATGTGCTGGAGAAGCATGATCTCAGTGGTGTGGAGCCCAGCGCTCATGCACGTCCGGTGTTCGATGTGTGGCGCGAGGATGTGGCGATGCCCAGCTTCACCTGCGAGGAAGCTCTGGCCAATGCGCCGCGCAAGTCGGGCGATCAGTTCATGATCGGCAAGGTCGTCGAGTAACTGAATGGATGAAGAAGTTTGAAGGATAACAATCCGCAATCCCCGATCTCAAGCACTGTGAATCTCGCCAACGAATCCATCACCTCCCTCCGTCAGCGGCTCGTCGCCAAGGAGATCACGCCCACCGACATCGTGACCGATCTCGCCAAGGTCATTGAGGCACGCAATCCTGCCCTGGGCTCCTACTTGTCCATTGATGTGGAAGCTGCGCTGAAGGAGGCGTCCACCGCCGATGTGTCGCAGCCGCTGGGTGGCATTCCGATCGCGATCAAAGACAACATCAATGTGACGGGGCAGCCCTGCACTTGTGGGTCCAAGTTCCTGCAAGGCACCTACACCGCGCCGTATGATGCTACCTCGATCATGCAGTTGCGTGCGGCGGGTGCGGTGCCCATGGGCCGGCTGAACATGGATGAGTTTGCGATGGGCTCGACCACTGAGAACTCCGCTCTCGGGGTGACTCGCAATCCCTGGGATCTGGAACGCGTGCCCGGTGGGTCGAGCGGTGGCTCAGCATCAAGTGTGGGTGGTCACATCGCCATTGCCGCGCTGGGATCGGACACGGGCGGGTCGATTCGTCAGCCGGCGTCGCTTTGTGGCTGCGTCGGGCTCAAGCCCACGTATGGCCGCGTCTCCCGCTATGGTCTCGTGGCCTTCGCGTCGTCGTTGGATCAGATCGGACCTCTCACCAAGACGGTCGAGGATTCGGCACTGCTGCTCAATCACCTCTGTGGCAAGGACTCGCGTGACTCCACCACTTTGGATGAGTCCGTGCCCGACTTCACCGCAGGACTCAAGAGTGGCATCAAAGGCCTGCGCATTGGCTTGCCGAAGGAATACTTCATAGAAGGCGTGCATCCAGACGTGAGTGCTGCCGTGGCGGCGGCGACGAAGCACTTCGAATCGCTGGGTGCTGAGATCGTGGAGGTCTCGCTGCCGCACACCGATTGCGGAGTGGCCACTTACTATGTGCTCGCACCAGCCGAGGCATCGGCCAATCTCGCGCGCTTCGATGGCGTTCGTTACGGCCTCCGCACCGCTATTCAAGGCGACCTGCTGGAGCACTACATGAACACGCGTGCTGAAGGTTTTGGCCCTGAGGTGAAGCGCCGCATCTTGCTGGGCACCTACGTGCTGAGCAGCGGCTACTACGATGCGTATTACCTCAAGGCACAGCGCGCACGCACGCTCATCCGCCAGGACTTTGAAAAGGCGTTTGAGCAGGTGGACGTTATCCTCTCACCCACGGCTCCATCGCCCGCGCACAAGCTCGGGGAGATCAGCAATGACCCGCTGAAAATGTATCTGGAAGACGTCTTCACTATTGCTGCCAACCTCGCTGGCCTGCCCGCGATCAGTGTTCCCTGTGGCTTTGCTGACGAGGGTGGCAAAAAGTTGCCCGTGGGCTTGCAGTTGGTCGGTCCGCATCTGGACGAGGCTACGATCTTGCGTGCCGCCTACGCCTACGAGCAGAGCACGGACTGGCACAAGGCGATGCCTGCGATTTGAGCAGCGAACGCTTGAGAAGTGCGGAGCCTTTGCTGCGTATGGGGAGTGATCTTTTCCTTCCCATGACGTCATCTCATCGCTCCTCTCACTTCCTGGCTTCGCGCTTGCTCCATCTCTCTCTGTCGTTCGCAGCCGTTGCAGGCGTGAATGCTGAGCCGCTCTGGCCCGAGTTCCGAGGACCAACTGCGCAAGGGCACTCCGTGGCCAAAGGCCTGCCCGTCGAGTGGGCGGCGGACAAAAATGTGCTCTGGCGCTCGGAGTTGCCCGGTCTGGCATGGTCGTCTCCGATCGTGGCGAATGGGAAGATCTTCATCACCAATGCCATCGGTATCAATGGCGGCGATCCTGCCGTGGGTGCCTCGCTACGCGTGTTGGCCCTGGATGCAACGACGGGCAAGGTGGTGTGGGACACGGAGGTCTTCCAGCAGACCAATGCGAGCGCGCTGAAGATGCACAAGAAGAACAGCCATGCGAGCCCGAGCGTTGTCTATGAACAGGGTCGCCTGTGGGCGCACTTCGGTCATCATGGCACGGCTTGCATTGATGAGTCGGGCAAGGTCTTGTGGACGAATCGCGAGCACAGCTTCAAGCCCGTTCATGGAACGGGTGGTTGCCCCGTGATTGTCGATGATCTGCTCATCTTCAATCATGATGCCAACATGGATCCCTCGGTTCCGGCTCCTGAGAAAGGCGCACCCGCCGCCGCAGCAGCACCCGTGGTGAAACCGGCTGTAGTTGCCCTCGATAAAAACACGGGCAAGACGGTCTGGCGCGTGGATCGCCCGGACACGGAAGCGAAGAGCAAGTTCTCCTTCAGCACCCCTCTGGTGATCGAGGTCGCAGGGCAGAAGCAGGTGATCACTCCGGGTAGCGGTGTGGTGCAGGCACTCAATCCGAAGGACGGAAGCGAGATCTGGCGCGCTTACTACGGCACGGGCTACTCGGTGGTCCCGCGTCCGGTTTTCGCCCACGGCATGGTGTTTCTCAGCAGCGGCTACGACAAGCCCGTGGGCTACGCGATCAAAGCCGATGGCAAGGGCGACGTTACCAAGACTCACGTGGCCTGGACCGCAGACAAGCGTGTGCCGCACAATCCCTCCATGCTCGTGGTGGGTGATGAACTCTACATGCTCGACGACAAGGGTATGCTCAGCTCCCGCGATGCGCGCACGGGCGTGGTGCATTACGAGGAGCGTCTCCTCGGTCCCACTTCCTCCTCGCTGTTGTTTGCCGATGGACACATCTACGCGATCGACGAACTGGGTGCCTCCGCTGTCGTGAAACCTGGCAAGACCTTGGAAGTCATCGCCCGCAGCGAGCTGAAGGAGAAGACGCAAGCTTCCATGGCGGTGTGCGATAACGACCTGCTCATTCGCACGGAGAAAGCGGTCTATCGCATCGGCAAGCGATGAACTGGACGCGCAGCCTCGTCGCTTGCCTGCTGTTGGCGAGCAGTGCCTGGGCGGAGTCGAAGGAACGCTGGGTCTATGCGCCTTCGAATTATCAAGTGGATGCTCAGGCTGACCGCATCATCACCTTGATGAAGCGGGCGAAAGCCTGCGGCTACACACACTTCCTGATCACGGACTCGAAGTTCGCTCGCGTGCCCACGTTGCCGAAGCGCTATTTCGACAACGTGAAGCGCGTGAAAACTGCTGCGCAGGAACTGGGCATCGAATTGGTGCCTGCGTTGTTTGGGGTGGGCTACTCGAACGACCTGCTCTCGAACGATCCCAACCTCGCTGAGGGTTTGCCGGTGAAGGACGCTCTCTTCGTCGTGAAGGACTACATCGCCAGCCATGTGCCCGATCCATTGGTGCTGCTCAAAGATGGAGCGCTCCAGAATCGAAAGGCATGGGGCTACATTGATGACAATCTCATCAGCGAAGCAGGCGCGCTGAGGTCCGATGCCACCCGAGCGAATGCTCGCTTCAGCCAGCGGCTCAAGCTGCAACCCTTTCGTCAATACCACGTCTCGGGGAGTGTGAAGACTCAGGATTTCAAAGGCGGGCGGGCCGAGATCAAGGTCATCGGAGCAAAGGGTCAGCAGTTGAACTACACCTATCTTCACGAGAAGCCGACGGCGGAATGGTCGGAGAAGCATGTGACCTTCAACTCGCTGGAGCACTCCGAGGTCACGCTCTACTTCGGAGTCTGGGGCGGGCACGAGGGCACGATCTGGTGGCGAGTGCCTTCGATCGAGGAGTGTGGGCTGGTCAATGTCTTGCGCAGGCCGGGTGCGCCGCTGGAAGTGAAGACCGAAGAGGGGATGCTGCTGGTCGAAGGCAAGGACTATGAGCCTGTCCACGATCCGAAGCTGGGCTCCGTGCCTTACGCTGGCGAGTATGAACCCTGGCACGAGCCGCCGAGCATCACGGTCAAAGACCTGCCCGACGGCACCCGGCTACGGGTCTCGTTTTATCATCCCCACATCGTCTATGAAGGCCAGGTTTGTGCCTGCGTTAGTGAACCGGGGTTCATGTCCCTGCTTCAGCGTCAAGCCGGGGACGTTCACGGCCTCTGGGGATCGCGCAGCTACATGATGAGCCACGATGAATGGCGCGTCCTGGGCTGGTGTGAGGCCTGTCAGACGAGGCATCTCACCGCAGGGCAGATCGTCGCGCACAATGTGGGCTCCTGCACGTCGATGCTGAGGACGCAAGCTCCCGACGCGCGCGTTTTTGTTTGGAGCGACATGTTTGATCCCTTCCACAATGCGAAGCCCAGCTACTACCTTGTGAAGGGCG
>CAUJJC010000095.1 GCA_963204975.1 Verrucomicrobiota bacterium
GAGCGATACGACACATCCGATGCCTGACCTACCTTTTGCCACGTCAAAGCATGCTCAGCGAGGTAGCGGCGACTGGTGAGCGTGGGATGCGATGCAAGCGCAAAGGCTCCTGCAATGAATGACTGCTTACGTGCGGATGGATACGGCTGAGCAAAGAGGCGATAACCGGGTGTGGTTTGCTTGTCGGGGATGAGCGCGGTGGTGAAAGCAGTATCATCGCCTAATCGGCCTGTGAGGGTGAGCACACCAGTGCTACCAATGGTTGCGGTTGCCCAGCCTGCGCCGCGAGGCACGAGGGCACCTGTTGGTGTGGCTGGTTCCAGCACGGCAGTGTGCGCCCCGGCGTAATTGACAGTCGCAGTGCTGAGCTTCTGGCCAATACCATCGCCCAGCAGTGCATTGTCGCGCATGACACTGGCGATCACGGATGATGACAAGGAGAACGGCAGGGTAAAGTTGATCACGTAGGGGATGCCGTCGCTATTGATGAAGTAAGCGGTGCTACTCGCCTGGTCCGTAATGAGGTTGGTTGCCAGCGTGCCAGCAATGGGCAAAGCGGTTGTCTCGCTGCCTGTGTAGAGTTTACCGGTGAAGCTGTTGGCGGCGCTTGATGCCACCGTGATGCTGAGCTTGCCAGTCGGGATGGAACTGCCATTCACCAACAAAGCCTCGTAGCTCCCAGCAAAGCTTGCGACGGTGAGACTCGCAGGCATGTAAACGAAACTGTAGTTCGCCGCCGCGCCACCGCTGGCGGTGATGGGATAGATGCCGCCGGGACTGCTAAGGGTGGCAGTGGTTCTGAGCACGGCAGCCGTGGTCACGACGCTAGCGGTCTCGCCATTCACAAAGCCGCTATATGTAAACGTCAGCACAGGGTTTGCGCGGCCAGCGAATTTGAACTGGTGGTCTGGCATTACTCTGAGAGGCGCTTTGGTAATGATCAGGGTGCCGCTGGCGGTCTTGGTTCCAGACACGGCTTTGACAGGGTAGCTGCCGGCTGCGGTGGGTGCAGTGCCAACATAGCTGGCACCGACCTTGTAGGTGATGACGGGCGTGCCAGTGCCTCCGAGTGCCATGACTTGCTTGGGGTTCCCATCATAGACTTGCGTGAGGTCGATGAGGGTAAGCACGCTGGGATTCGCCTTCAAGATGATGCTCTTCACCACAGGCACCGCTGCGTTGTAGTTGCCACCAGCCGGGCAGGTAGCCTGCACTTTAACAGTGCCAATGGTGGAGAAGTTGAGCACACCGTTCACTAGCGTCGTTCCGACGGGGACGGGAGCGACCAAACCCAGCGTAACAGGCAAACCAGAACTGGCACTGGCGCTGAGAGTGAATGGACTCTGACTCAGATACAAACTAGACGGTGGTGTGAAGGTGATGGTTTGCGCAGTATTGGTCGGCAGCTTGCCAAAACCTGAGATGACGAAGGTGAAGCTTGGTTTCGTAGGATCATCGCAGGCAATAGTAACTGTTGCATCACGCTGACCAGGCCCTTTGGGTTGAAAGCTGATGTCAAACGAGGTGCTGCTGCCTGGATCGAGTTCGACGGCTGGCGTCGTCAAGACCTTGAAATCCCTTGCCGATGGGCCGCTAAGGGTGATGGCTGATGAGCCCGTCAGATGCAAAGTAGCACTCCCGGTGCTGGCGATGGTGAAGCTGCGGATCGTCTGAGCGGTCAGCACTGCGTTGACACCGAAATCAGTGCCATCAGTGCTGCTCGGTGTGGTGTCGCCCGTAGCAATGGCCTGGGCCTGGCCAGTGACTGCAATCGAGGGCTCCGGTGGAAGATACACAAGTGTCGAAGCACTTGGGATGCCGTTGGTGAAGACCGTGATCATGGCATGCCCTACGGGCAGTCGGTTGAGACGCGCTGAGGTGAAGTCAGTTGCCGACCAGTTGGTGACGGAATCGGAGGCAAGGAAGCGTGCTTGGTCAGTCGCGAGACTCCGTATTTGCACGATGGGATAAGCGCTGGACGAGTTGGTAGTGCCGCCGCCGGAGCCTTCCGAGATGCCAGTGAATCCGGTGCCTGCGAGCACCAGTTGCCGATCAGTGCTGATGTATGCGCTGCTGATCTGTGGCTGCCAGCTTGGCGAGAAACCTGACCCCACATCATAGAGTTCTGTGCTAGCGAGAGTAGGACCGTTCGTCTGGGACCCACCAACTACCAGCACCTTGCCGTTGGGCAGCAGTGTCGCTGTATGAGATGATCGCACAGAAACAAGACTGTCGGTCACGGTCCACCTGTTGGTCGCTGGATCATAGATCTCAGAACTTCCTAGACTGCTAACATAAAATCCCCCGGAGATCAGCACCTGACCATTGGGCAACAGAGTCGCTGTGTGATCTTGTCGTCTGCTGGAAAGGCTGCCGGCAGGCGTCCAGGTGCCGCTTGTAGGATCGTAGAGTTCAGCACTTGCGAGACCGCTACTCACTCCAAATCCTCCGACGACAAGCACCTTGCCACTGGGCAGCAGTGTCGCCGTATGGTGCTCGCGTGCGGCGGCGAAATTGCCTGTCGCCGTCCAGGTGCGGAGTCCCGGATCGTAAAGCTCCGCACTCGCGAGGCTGCCACTATTGTATCCTCCAGCAACGAGCACCTTGCCGTTGAGCAGCAGCGTCGCTGTATGATGTCGGCGTGCTACAGCCATGCTCCCACTCGCTGTCCACGCAGCGGTCACAGGATCGTAAAGCTCCGCACTCGCAAGAGTGCTGCCATTGTATCCGCCGACGACCAGCACCTTGCCATGTGGCAGCAGCGTGGCCGTGTGCTCTCTACGCGCCGTGGTGAGGCTACCGCTCGCTGTCCACACACCGTTCGCTGGATTGTAAAGCTCCGCACTGGCGAGGCTGATGCCATTGTATCCCCCGGCAATGAGCACCTTGCCATTATTCAGAAGCGTCGCCGTGTGAAGCCAGCGCACCGTGGTGAAGCCACCGGTCGTGGTCCAGGTTCCGTTCTCTGTATCGTAGAGTTCCGCCGTTGGGACGACGTTGCTGGTCCCGTATCCACCGGTGATCAATACGTTGCCACTGGGCAGTAACGTCGCCGAGTGACCATAGCGCGCAGACGCGAGGGGGTCGGATGCGGTCCACGTTCCGCTCGTTGGATCGTAAATCTCAGCGCTCGCAAGGTAGGTGCCGTTGTATCCGCCTGCGATGAGAACATGGCCGCATGGCAACAACGTCGTCGTGTGAAAATCGCGCGCGGAAGCGAGGCTGCCGCTCGCCGCCCACGTTCCAGTCGTTGGGTCGAATACTTCTGCACTCGCGAGATGGCTGCCATTGGATCCACCGATGACGAGCACTTTGCCATTGGGCAGTAACGCAGCCGTATGAAAGTGGCGCGCCGTGCCAAGGTCACCAGTCGTCGCCGTCCAGGTGCCACTCGTTGGATCATAAAGCTCAGCGCTCGCAAAATAGCTGCCGTTGTAGCCTCCGGCGACAAGCACCTTGCCATTGGGCAGCAGCGTGGCGGTGTGACCTGAGCGAGGAAAGTCCAAGTCGTCACTGGACGTCCAAGTGCCGGTCGTCGGATCGTAGATCTCCGTGCTTGCGAGAGCACTATCACCATCACCTCCGGCAACGAGCACCTTACCATCAGGTAGCAGTGTTGCCGTGTGGTGTGAACGCGCGAAGACGAGGCCGCCAGTGGCCGTCCATGTGGCGGTCGCTGGATCGTATAGCTCTGCATTAGCAAGCGCCACGCCATTGAATCCACCGACGAGGAGCACCTTGCCATTCGGCAGCTGTGTCATCGTCGCGTTCTGACGCGCCGCGGCGAGACTGCCAGTCGAAGTCCATGTCCCGCTTACCGGTTCGTAAAGCTCTGCGCTCGAAAGGATGACGCCACTGAATCCTCCTGCAACGAGCACCTTGCCATTAGCCAGCAAGATCGAGGTGTGCGACTCGCGTGCGGAGCCAAGACCAGCGGTGGCGGTCCATGTGCCAGTGCCGGGATCGTATAGTTCTACCGTCGCAAGCGCGCTGCCGTTACTTCCTCCAGCGACAAGAACTTTGCCGTCGGCCAACAGCGTCGCTGAGTGTTTATAACGTGCGGAAGCAAGGCTACCGCTATTAGCAAAGGGCAGCGCCGCATGGATGACGCCGCAAAGCCCGGCCAGCCACAGCAAGGCGATCAATGCACACCAACGCCGCAGAGACTGGTAGAACACTAAATCAACTGGCAGTCGTGAGGATGATGCGCTGAAGAGAGTCGCGATAGCTGTGAAGACCTTGGAGTTAAGAGTTCTCATAGGTAGATGAATGATTTAGCCCGGCTCATCGCAGAACGACAACAGGCTTGCAATTGACTTGTGCGAGAAAAGTTACATCAAAGAGTCAGCACGCGACCTAGCCGACAGCCAAATTGAGATCAACCACAAGGCTCTGAGTTCACCTGAACCATTGAGGCAAGCGCAGCCCAACCAGCGCCATGCAATGCTGGCACCGAAGTCGGGAGGCACTGAAATGATCTCGGGACTAACTCGCCCTGGGCCACGACGCACATCGTGGTCGGATGCGCTACAGACGCTCAATTGCAGCTACTTCGCTTTGCCTTTGCCCTTTCCGGCAGGCTTGGCGGCGACGGGTTTCGCAGTTGCGATGCTCGCCTTGTCGAAAGCGACCACACCGCCCTCGGGCAGCTCTTTGATCATGACGTCCTTGATCTGCACGTTCATGGCGGGGCCGCGATGGATCTGGAAGGCGAGGAGGCCTTCGAGCGAGCGCTTGGCTTCCTCGTGATCGGTGAGGTCGATGGTGATCTGGCCGTCGATCTTGTGGATGAGGTGGTTGCCTTGGGCGATGACGACATACTCGTGCCACTCGGCGATGTCTGCCTTCACAGGATCGCGCTCGGCGGTGAGCCAGCGCTTGCCTTCGGGATCAATGACGACGCTTTGGCCGTTCTGGCAGATGATGCCACGGGCGCGTTCCTCATAGACCATGGCGTTGTTTGGCGGTGCGGGATGCACGTCGCACTGGTAGCCACCGATGGACCACTTGCCGTTCTCCGGCAATTCCTTGCTGCGATACTGGATGCCGGTGTTGTTGCCCGCTTGCTTGATCTTCGCGCGCAGTTCGAAGTTCTTCACGGTGCCGCCGCGCCAGATGAGGAATTGGTTGTAGGCGAGTTGTTCGGGTCCGGTGGTCTTGCCGGTGATGCAGCCGTCTTGCACGCT
The DNA here is from genome assembly GCA_963204975.1 of Verrucomicrobiota bacterium. Classification (GTDB taxonomy): domain Bacteria; phylum Verrucomicrobiota; class Verrucomicrobiia; order Verrucomicrobiales; family Verrucomicrobiaceae; genus JAEUHN01. The sequence goes on from CAUJJC010000095.1 coordinate 5,187, forward strand.
CCAGAGTTCGGGATTGCCATCCCAGCCGGTGAGGTCTTTGCCGTTGAAGAGGGGCTTGAAACCGTCTTGGGCGTGAACGGTGGCAAAGGTGAGAAGAGAGAAAAGAAGGAGGCGTTTCATGATGGAGCGGTTGGTTAAACGGTGGGATCAGGGGAAACATGCTGGCAATGCGCGACGGCGGTATGGACGACGAAAAAGCGTCGATCCGCTGTTTGATCGGCGGCGTGGATTCGTTCTACGATGCACCATGCGAATTGCCGCTCTCCTCCTTGTTTCCCTCGCCAGTGCTCTGCACGCCCAGAAGGCTCCTTATGATGTATTCCCTCCTGCCGAGGCACCCTACTATCGAGTGCGCTACGAGGCCTCCACCAAGCCGGGCGAACTGATTTTCCCGGTGAACTACACGGCCTGGGTGCCGCCGGGAGTGAAGGAACTGCGCGGCGTGATCGTTCACCAGCACGGCTGCGGCGAGGGCTCTTGCAAGTCGGGACTCACGGGTGCCTTTGACCTGCACTGGCAGGCCTTGGCGAAGAAGCATGACTGCGCGCTGCTGGCTCCGAGCTATGAGCAGCCCGAGAAAGCCGACTGCCAGATGTGGTGCGATCCGCGCAATGGTTCGAGCGCTGCCTTTCTGAAGTGTCTGGCTGATCTCGGTGCCAAGAGCGGACACCCGGAACTTGCGAAAGTGCCCTGGGCGCTCTGGGGGCACAGTGGTGGCGGGCATTGGGCAGGAGGCATGACGCTCATACATCCCGAGCGTGTGGCCGCCGCGTGGCTGCGCTCAGGCGTGCCGCTCCTGCAAGAGAACCCCAGCCGATCAACGATCAAGACGCACACCATTCCTGAGGCCGCCTTGAGCGTGCCGGTGATGTGCAATCCGGGCACCAAAGAAGGCGTGACGGTGAAGGAGGGTCGCTTCGCAGGCGTGTGGCCAGCCAATGAGGATTTCTTCACGACGATGCGCGCGAAGGGCGGGCTGATCGGTGTCGCCGTCGATCCGCTCACCGCGCACGAGTGCGGGAATCAGCGCTACATGGCGATTGCGTGGCTGGATGCTTGCCTGAGCGCCCGCCTGCCCAAAAGCGCTGGCGGCAGCCTGAACGCGATGCCGAAGGAAGGCGCGTGGCTGGCTCCGCTACTCGGAACCGAGGCCGTCGCTGCCGAACAATTCAGTGGTGACAAATCGAAGTCCGTCTGGTTGCCCAACGCCGCCGTGGCAAAAGCGTGGATGCAGTATGTGAAGGACACGGCTCTGCCCGATACCACACCGCCACCAGCCCCAACGAACGTCGTTGTGAAAGGCAATTCCTTGTCCTGGAGTGCTGAGGCGGATCTGGAGAGCGGCATCGCGCACTTCATCATCGAGCGCGATGGAAAGCAGATCGGCACCGTGCCGGAGAAACCGAACAATCCCTTTGGTCGTCCCGTGTTCCAGGGCCTTCAATACAGCGACACACCCACGAATCCTCTCGTGCCCATGAGCTTCACCGACACCAAAGCCGAAGCAGGCAAGAAGCACTCGTATCGCGTGATCGCCGTCAACACGGTGGGCCTGCAATCCAAGTAGAAGCCCCGAGCGCTCACACGCTTCTCCACCTTTCTACTTCTCAATCTCCCCCACCCCGCTTCAAGCATCATCACGCTGCAAGCCCGCGCGACGGAGCTTCTGGCGTAGCGTGGCACGGTTCATTCGCAGGGCGGTGGCGAGGTGCGTGGGACGGTTGTCGAAGCGTTGCAGCAGATGGCGCAGCATGATGGCCTCCACCTGATCGAGCAGACCATCGTAATGCCGTGACTGCTCAGGCGTGGCGGACATCTGCGAATCAAGCCATCGTGTGATCGCAGCATCGAGTTCGCCAGAGACAGGTCCCACGCCTGGAGCCTGCACAGTGGCGGCCACATGCGGTGGCAGATGGCTCAAATAGATCGCACCACCACGACTCATCGTGGCCGCGTAGTCGAGCACATGGCGTAGCTCCCGAACGTTGCCCGGCCACGGATAGGCCTGCATCGCGGCGAGTGCTGGAGGGGTCACGGGCATCACGGCTGCTGCGTCGCGCAGTCCCAGGAAGAAGGCTGCCAAGGCGGGCAGATCGCCCGTGCGATCACGCAGCGGCGGCATCGGAATGGTGAGCACGCTGAGCGCGTAAAACAGCTCCGCGCGCAGCGAACCCTGATCCACGGCCTCACGCGGATCTGTGCTGGTGGTGGCCAGAATCCGCGGACGCTGCGCACCGGACTCCGCGAGCGCTGCTGCCAGCTTCGCCTGAAGCGCCAGCGGCAACGACGTGATCTCCTCGAGCACGACCGTCCCCTGTGCATCACTGAGCAAGGCCTGGAGTGCATCGGCTTCCTTGATCGTGGCAGCATCAACCAGGCGCAGCGGCTGAGCATTGCGCGGACTGTTGGCGTGGATCACGCGAGCGGCCAGAGTCTTGCCTGATCCGCAGGGTCCGACGATGAGCGCGGGCATCTCACCAGCGCACCCGCGAGCAATGCCGAGGAACACCTCCTGCAAGCAAGCAGCAGCACCGATCAAGGTGGCGGCGGCAGGGACCGATGCGGGTTCGGGTTGCGCCGACTGGGCTGCGCGCGTGACGAGCGATGACAGCGAGGTCTCGAACTGACGGAGGTCGAGCGGCTTGGTGAGGTAGTCAGTGGCACCGAGCTTCTGGGCGCTGATCGCGTGATCGAGCGTGGCGTGAGCAGTGATGACGAGAACCGGGAGAGCGGGATGCTGCTTGCGAACGCGTTCCAGCACCTCGAGCCCGCTCATGTCGGGCAATCCGATGTCGAGCACGAGGGCGGCGAAGGTGCCTCGTTTCATGGCTTCGAGCCCGGCGGTGCCGGTGGCCACGAGCGTGGGAAGATGCCCGGCGCGACGCACCGCGAAGGAGAGGGCGGTGCCGAGGGCGTGTTCGTCTTCGATGATGAGAATGGAGTCCATGGAATCGAAAGGTCAGTGTTGGGTGCAGTTCCACGTCAGGCTGACGCAAGCACCTCCAGAGATAGCATTGGCGATAGAAAGGCGAGCACCGTGAGCTTCCACGATCTCCCGCGAGACCGCGAGGCCGAGCCCCATGCCGCCTTCTTTCTCTGAGTAAAACGGTTCGCCGAGACGAGCCAGGGCTGACTCGCTAAAGCCAGGCCCCTGATCGGCAATCTCGATGCTGGGAGACTTGATCGTGATGGTGACTTGTCCGCCTCGGGGCATCGACTGAATCGCATTGAGCAGGAGGTTGTTGAGCACTTGCAGAAGGCGAGGTCGATCCCCTGCTTGAGTCCATTGATCCCTCTCGATTTGTTCGCGAAGGACGACTCCCGCGTGAGCAGCCTGCGGCGTCATGATGGCCACGGCCTCGCGCACCAGAGCGATCATGTCGATGGGCTGCATCACCACGGGACCCGGCTTGGCGTAGCGCATCCACTGGCTCACGAGGGACTCAATGCGGGCAGCTTCGCTTTCGATCAAACGCGCGGAAGCGGCGGCATCGTCCGGCGGCGCGCCATCGAGCAACTGCGCATGAAGACGGATCGCGCTGACGGGATTGCGCACCTCATGAGCCAGGCTAGTCGCCATGCGTCCGAGCAAGGCTAGGCGCTCGGCGGCACGACGGCGTTCACGCTCATCGAGGATCGAGGCATGGGTGCTCGACATCGCTTTCGCGAGCAGCCCGATTTCATCACCGCGCATCGTGGGCAGCTCAGGCAAGTCTTTGTCGCCACCGACAGCGGGCACAGCCTCGGCGAGTTGCCGTAGCGGCCGCACCACCCGACGAGCCAGCCACCACGCCAGCAGGCAGGACAACGCCCAGAAGATCACCAGCACCAGCCAGTGCTCGCCCGCAGGCATCAGCAGCCCCGCGCCCACCGCAGGCCGGAGGAAGAAGGCGCGTGAACTGCCGCGAAACACATGGCCCACCATCCACTCGCGACCATCGGGCATTAGATGCACCCGGCCATCCACGGGCAGTTTCATGATTCGTGCATCCACCACATCGCCCGGCTTGCCCACGATGGAACTGGTGGCCGAATGCCAGAAGAAAACGCGTGCCCCCATCACCTCGCCGAGCTGCTGCGCCATCTGATCGCTCTGCGGGAGTGGCGTGCGATCCAGGAAGGCCGCATTCGCTCGCGCCAGGGCCTCAAAGGCAGCCGCTTCTTCGTGGCGCACACGCTGCTGAAACAAAGCGAGCAAGGCGACCGATCCCGCCAAGGCAAACACGCCGATACTGCCCACCAGCCAGACGGCGAGCGGGCGGGGAACGGCGGCGGTAGATGGCGGAGTCTCCATGCGAAAGGGCAGCGCTGAGCATGATGGAGAAGAGCGATGCCGTCGAGCACTTCGATGGGCGAGGAATGGCTGCGATTCGTTCAAAGTCCGTCGAGACGCGGACACAATTCAGCCATGGTCCGCGCCACTCAAGATCGCAAGCCTGCCAGCGAGGTCATCTTTGCCCCACTGGCAGACGAATCGAATCACGTCACAGCTTCAGCACCAGACGCAAGGCATCAAGACGGACACGAGCCTCGCCCACGGCGGCAATCAATTGCTCCTTCTGCTGCTTGAGACCGTCGATTTCCTCGTTGCGCACATGGTCGTTGAGCTTGCCGAGGTCTTCGAGACGTTCGATCTCGCTATCGAGTCGCGCATTGATCGAGACCTTCGCGGCTTCCACCATCTCAGCCATGCGAGCGGTGGCGATTTCTTCCGCCTTCTTCAGCATGAGCGGCATGAGCTTCTTTCGCATCACAGGCTTGTCGAGCAGCTTGGACACATCGCCTTTTCGCAGACGCGCCTGCTTGTAGTCCTCGTCATCGCTCTTGTCCTCACCTGCGTGATCTACAACAACGCGCACCGGCTGTGGCGGCAGGAAGCGCTCCACATGCAGCGACGCAGGTGCCACGCACTCCACGACGAAGTGCTGCTCCAACAGCAATCCCTCGCTGCCTGCATCCTTCCACAGCATGGCCGTGGCGTTTCCGTCTTCGCTGCCGAGGAGTGAATCCAATGCCCCGCGCACGAAGGGATGATCCTGGGTGAGCAGACCCATGTCCTCACGTGACAGCGCACGAGTGCGCGAGAACGTGACGGATGCGCCATCGGCATTGAGTCCAGGGAAGGCATCAATCTTGAGCGTCTCCGGCTTCAGGTAGTAACCGCGCTGGCCCAGCTCTTCGATGGTCATGCCGCAGTGATCGAGCAGACGAATGTAGAACTCTTCGAAGGTCTCATCGGCATCGAGCGCCTTGACCATGTCGATCACCCCTGCGGCCTTCTCGGGCTTGCAGGAGTTAAGTTCCAGCAGGCGATCATGGCCGCGTTCGAGCTTCTTGGTGACTTGCCCGCGCAGTTCCACGGTCTTCTTGATGCAGGCCTTCAGCTTCTTGGAATCAAACTTCACGCGCAGCGCCGTCAGCGTGTCCTTCATCGCCAGATGGATCTCCGTCGCGCCATGCACGTTCACTTCAATGGCACCGAGACCCAGGTGATACCACTGGGCCATGACATCCCCGCCGGAGCCTTCGATGAACGGCACATGAATCTGAATCGTGGAGGATTGACCAATGCGATCCAGTCGGCCAATGCGCTGCTCCAGAAGCTCCGGCTCTTCGGGCAAATCGAAGAGCACGAGGTGATGAGCGAACTGGAAGTTACGCCCCTCGCTGCCGATCTCCGAGCAGATCAAGATGCGTGCCCCTTCTTCATCCGAGAAGTGCGCCGCCGCACGGTCACGCTGCATGAGCAACATGCCTTCATGGAACACGCCCGCACTCACATTCACCTCTCGCAGGAGGCGCTCCTTGATGTCGAGCGCCAGCTCCTTGGTGCGGCAGATGGTCAGCACCTTCTCCGTCTCACCGAGATCACGGAGCAACTGCGCCAGCCACTTCACCTTGGCTTCCACCTCATCCTCGCCATCGAGAGGCACCAGCCGGGCCTCGCGTTTCGGGAATCCTGTCAGTGAAGCGCGTGTGTTGCGGAACATCACACGCCCGGTGCCGAACTCATCCAGCAGCTCTCCCACCAAGGCATCGCGTGCATCGGCATCGCCTTTCTGCAGTTCGGCGTAGTGCTTCTTGATGCGGGGTGATTTCTTCGTGATCAGCGCCTGCTCAGTCTTGGTCAGAGGCTTATCGGATAGGATGTGATACACCGCGCGCGCCACGTCTTCATAGTGGCTGGACTCATCGACGAACTTCGCCAGATCAGCATAACGATCTGGGTCGAGCAAACGCAAGCGAGCGAAGTGCCCCTCGGGTCCGAGCTGCTGCGGCGTGGCCGTGAGCAGGAGCAGGCCCGGCGTTTTTGCAGCGAGAGATTCCACGAGCTGATAGGGCTTGCTCGCCTCCTGGGGCGACCATTCGAGATGATGCGCCTCATCGACGACCACGAGGTCCCATCCAGCATCAATGGCCTGCTGCGCACGCTCGTCGTTCTTGCTCAGGAAGCCGATGCTGCAAAGGATGAGCTGGCTGTCGAGGAAGGGATTGCCCGATTCGTCATTGCTCTCGATCGCCTCGCAACGCTCATCATCATAGAGGCTGAACATCAGATTGAAGCGACGCAGCAGCTCGACGAACCACTGGTGAATCAGCGGCTCTGGCACCAGCACCAGGATGCGCCCGGCACGACCGGTGAGATGCAGGCGATGCAGGATGAGTCCGGCCTCAATGGTCTTGCCAAGGCCCACCTCATCCGCCAGCAGCACGCGAGGAATCAATCGAGAGCTAACCTCATGGGCGATATACATCTGATGCGGCAGCAAATCGACACGGCCACCCGTGAAGCCTCGCACAGGTGACTGCTGGGTCGCGGAGCGACGCGCAAGCGCCTCCACGCGAAGTTCGAAGGTCGAGTTCTCGTCGATTTGCCCGGCGAAAAGACGATCGCCCGGCTTGTTGAAGCTCAGCGTGTCAGCCAGTTCGGCTTCAGGCACCGCACGATCACCGCATTGATAAACCACCAGTCCATTCTTCTCCTCCACGGTGCTGACGGTGAACTGTTCACCTGCGTGCGTCTTGATGGAGTCGCCTTCTTTGAACAGCACCCGACGAAGCGGAGCCGTCTTCCGCGCATACGTCCGATGCTCGCCAGCGGCGGGAAAGAAGACATCGAGACGGGCAGCATCGGCACGCAGAATCACGCCGAGTCCCAGCTCTGCTTCAGTGTTACTTACCCAACGTTGTCCAGGAAGAGGCAGGTCCATGCGATTGTAAAAAGGGGCGGGATGCATACCGTCCCCGCAAGGCCGGGCAAGCACGAAATCCATGGGGCTCAAAGCAACGCAATTTCAGGATTGCGCTCGCACGGTCTTTCTGATCACATGATTTGCAAGATGGTGGTCAGGAAGCTGCTCGCTATCGAGTCGTCAATTCATCCAACCCAAGCCAAACGCCTCTCATTATGATCATGCATCTCCTCCCCATGCTGCAAAGCGCCTCCGCAGAACTCACCCCCGAACAGCAGGCCGCCATGGGCGCTGCTGTTGGAGTCATCGGCATCGTCTATCTTGTCTTCATCATCTTAATGGTGGTCTGTCTGTGGAAGATCTTCACCAAGGCGGGCGAGCCAGGCTGGGCCTCCATCGTCCCCATTTATAACATCGTCGTGATGCTCAAGATCAGCGGCAAGCCCTGGTGGTGGTTGCTTCTGCTCTTCATTCCCTTCGTGAACTTCATCATCATGATCCTGGCTATGCTGGGTCTGGCGAAGAACTTCGGCAAGGGCGGTGGCTTCGCCGTCGGCCTCGTTTTCCTCGGCTTTATCTTCTTCCCGATCCTCGCCTTCGGTGATGCTCGCTTTCAGGGCCAGAAGGGCTAATCAAACGATCATCCTCGATTAAACTCGAAGCCCCGTCGCGACTCGGTCACGACGGGGCTTTTCGTTGCCAGATTCAGCGCCTGACTCGATAAGCCGATGGCGAGATGCCCATGCGCCGCCGGAAGTGCTGGGTGAAGCTACTGCCGTCCACGAATCCACAACGGCTCGCAATCTCCGAAGCCGTCAGCCTCGTCTCCTCCAGCAGTCGCATGGATGCGAGGATGCGTGTGCGCAGCAGGAACTCCTGCGGCGTAATGCCAAACGCGGATTGAAAGCGACGCTGCAACTGCCGCAGCGATTGCCCACAGGCACGAGCCACCTCCTCAATCTTGAGTGGCGATGCATAGTCTCGCCGAATGATGTCCACGGCCTTCGCCACCGTCTGGAATACCGGCAACTGCCGCTCCGCTTCCTGGGGTCTCCTCAAGGTGCCCATCACGCCCTGCACTCGATGGCGTCGATCATAGAGCGGCAACTTCGTCACCAGGAACCAATCAGGAATGCCCTGCGAGTCCCACCACAGCTCGATCCGCTCTATGAGTTCCGCCTTGCCTGCCAGGATGCGTTTGTCGTCATCCACATAGGCCTGAGCCATCGTGTCAGGGTTGATGTCAAAGTCCGTCCGCCCGATGAACTCCGAGTCATCCTCCATCCGATACCTTTGCAGCAATCCCTGGCTCGCAAACATCAGGTGCCCCGCCCGGTCCTTGGCAAAGAAATACACGCCAGGGATGTGATCGAACAGTCGCTGGAACAGCATCGACGACTCCAGGGATGCCATCCACGCAGCCCTCGCCTTCCGCCATCGAGCCACCTCGGAGGCAGTCCGCTTCGCACGTTCACGAGGCTTCAGAGGTGTCGCATTTCGCATCATCTTTGTCGTGACGAGGATGCCCGGTTTTGCTTTGCTCCGCAATCATGAAACCCATCGTCCAGATCTCCCTCGATCTCACCAATATCGACGAAGCCCTCGAAACCGCCGCCCTCGCCATGCGTGCAGGCGTTGACTGGTTGGAGGCAGGCACGCCACTCATTCTCGCCGAGGGTCTGCATGGCGTGCGAGCGCTGCGCCAAGCATTCCCGAACACACCCATCGTCGCCGATCTCAAGACCATGGATGGCGGCTACCTCGAAGCCGAAATGATGGCCAAAGCCGGTGCCACGCATGTCGTCGTCATGGCCCGGGCGCATACGGAGACGATCAAGTGCGTGGTCAAAGCTGGGGCCGATTTCGGCTGCAAGGTGATGGGCGATAACATGATCTGCGAAGACATGGTCGCCGGTGCCAAATGGCTCGAAGACCTCGGCTGCGACTACATCATTCATCACATCGGCTACGACGAACGCCGCGGCATCGCCGCCGCCGGCCACCGCATGCCCAGCCCGCTCGACAAGCTCCGCGAAGTCGTCCAAGCCGTGAAAGTGCCCGTGCAAGCCGTCGGTGGCCTCAGTCTCGAACAAGCCATCCAGTGCCCGAAGTATGGCGCACCTCTCGTCGTCCTCGGTGCCCCGCTCACCATCGACGCCGACGCCTTCAAAACCGCCGATGGCAACCTCGAAGCCTCGCTCCGCATGATCTGCGAGGCCGTGCATGCGCAGGATGTGCCCGCGTTTGCATAAACTTGTTTTTGTCGGACTCGTCGGACCAGTCCGACCCGTCTGACACTGATCACCCCAACTTTTTCCAACTCCATGAAATCCGCCGCCGTCGTCAATTACGCCCCCGAAAAGGGCTCCGTCGAAATCCGTGAGATCGAAAAGCCCAGCATCGGTGCCGAGGACGTGCTCCTCGAAGTCGCCAATGTGGGCGTTTGTGGCTCCGACCTGCATCAGTGGACCTCCGATCACTCCTGGCCGGTGAATTATCCTGTCGTGCTCGGCCATGAGTTCGGCGGACACATCATTGAGGTCGGCAAGGACGTCGAAGGCTGGAAGGAAGGCGACCGCGTCGTCTCCGAGACCGCCGCGATCATCTCCAAGGACAACCCGATGACGCGTCGCGGCCTCTACAACCTCGACAGCACCCGCAAAGGCTTCGGCTACGGCGTGAATGGCGCGATGACCAAGTATGTCCGCGTGCCCAGTCGCATTCTCCACCATGTGCCGGATCACCTTCCCTTCGAGCAGGCCTGCCTTACTGAGCCCTGCTGCGTCGCCTACAACGCCGTCGTCAAAAACGCCCGCATCGAGCCTGGTGACCGCGTGGTTGTGCTTGGCCCTGGCACCATCGGCATCCTCTGCGCCGCCATGGCGAAACAATGTGGTGCTCAAGTGGCCATCGTGGGCTTGCAACAGGATGCGCATCGTCTGGAGCTAGCTCGCAAGCACTACGGCTGCGAAGTCATCATCGGCGACGCCAAACCCTGGGCCCTGGAACGCGACGGCCTCGGCTGCGACGGCGTCATCGATGCCGCCGGTGCCAGCGTCACACTCAAGATCGCTTTAGACATCGTTCGCCCAGCAGGTTGGATTTCCAAAGTCGGCTGGGGACCGCAGCCGCTCGGCTTCAATATTGATCCGCTCGTGCAGAAGAACATCACCCTGCAAGGCAGCTTCAGCCACAACTGGCCCATCTGGGAGCGCGTCATCGCCCTCATGAGCAGCGGCCAGTTCGATGTGAAACCCATCATCGGCGGCGTCTGGCCCGTCACCGAATGGCACGAAGCCTTCGAGAAGATGCACAAAGGCGAAGTCGTGAAGAGCGTGCTGCGGCCGGTGTAACTAACACGGCACGGAGGCCATTCGGAGAGTGATGCAGACATCTTTGTCCGCATCACTTCTTTTGCCCTTCGTCAGACCCGGCCTGCGCTGAGTCTGCTGCACTTGATCTTCGATGTAGCCAGCGGCGACTAATCGCCACCGCTGCTTGCATTGCCCAGACCGACGACTGCTTCCACGGCTGCCGAGACGGCGTAGTCGCGGTTGAGCTTGCCGATCCAGTTGCGCTTGATCTCTTTGGGGCAGGACGCTTCGCACTCGTATTGGTTCGTGCAATTGCCGAAGCCTTCCTTGTCCATCTGACGGACCATGCCGAGCGTGCGGCGAGTCTTCTCGGGCTGACCTTGAGGCAAGCTGTTGAGCTGACCGGCCTTGGCACCGACGTAGAGCATCGCACTGGCGTTCTTGCATGCTGCCACGCAAGCGCCACACCCGATGCAAGCCGCCGCATCCATCGCGGCATCGGCTACATCCTTGCCGATGGGCAGTGCATTGGCATCCTGCGGAGCACCCGTGCGCACGGTGACGAAACCACCAGCCTGTTGAATGCGATCAAAGGCGGAGCGATCAACGACTAGATCCTTCACGACTGGGAATGCACGCGCACGGAAAGGCTCGACCCAGATGGTGTCGCCGGTCTTGAACTTGCGCATGTGAAGCTGGCAGGTCGTGGTCGCCTTCTCGGGACCATGCGGCACGCCATTGATCACCATGCTGCACATGCCGCAGATGCCTTCGCGACAGTCGTGGTCGAAGGCGACTGGCTCTTCGCCTTTCGCGATCATGCGTTCGTTCACGATGTCCATCATCTCCAGGAAGGAGGCGTGGTCAGGAATGTCGCGCGCTTCGATTTCCTGGAAGGTGCCCTTGGCGTTCGCGCTCGATTGACGCCAGACTTTGAGTTGGAGGTTGAGGTTCGACATGGGGAATAACGTGAAGGGTGGTGATCAGTTCAGAGCGGTGATTTCAGAGCAGAGCTGGTCGATGGTGCCGCGAATCCAACGGGTATCGCCAACATAGTAATCAAGGGCCTCCTCGGCACGCTGGCGCAGTTGCCCGGCGGAGAAGTAACGACGCGAAGCCAGGGCGATGATGTCCTCGTGATCCTGCTCGGAGAAGCGGCTTACCTTGGAAACGGCGAGATCTACGGGGCTAAGCGTCAGCAACTTGACCAAGCGTCGCTCATTGCCAATGCCCTCCCACTCAACGGCACCCTCGCGATGATCGGGATGCAGCAGGGCGAAGTGGTCGTTGTAAGTCGGATCAAGGTAGAGCGAGGCACTGCGTCCGTCCTCGCGCTGATACTTCACCACCAGATCACTGAAAGGAATGAGGATGCGATGGGAGAAGGTGGCATCCACATCCGCCGTGTAGCGGGTGCCGCAGAAGTAGTGCACCGCGATGCCCCCGGCCGCATACATCTTCACCGGCTCGCCTGTGTAGCCGCTCTCACGAATCGAGGTGTCGAGCTTGTCCAGCATAAGACCGAGAGCCGCAGTCAGCTCAGGATGCGCAGAGTGCATGACGCAGCTCCCTCCTGAGCGTTGTTGAGAAACGAAGGCAGTCGAAGCGAGATGCCTTCACGAGGGACTCCAAGTCGGTGTCTGGGCGCAGCGTCTGTGCGACCTGTTCCAGCTCCTGCTCATGCCCATACCAGTCCGATGAAGCCAAGAAGGCACAGGCGGCAGCGAGTTCGTTTTTATCTGGATGGCCAAAGTCGAGCCACGCATCCGAGCAAAAGGCATCCCTCTGCTCGACACAGAAAGACATCAGTTGGGCTTCGGACTCGCGGTTCATGACGAGAGTTATTTGTAGCTGCGGACGGCGAGGTGGACTTCTTCGAACTTGAGTTCTTCCTTGTTCAACTCGGGCTGGGCAAAGTCGCCGGTGTAGCCCCAGGCGGCGGCGTATGTGAAGTTCTCGTCGTCGCGCTTTGCTTCGCCGTCTTCGTATTGATACTCGCTGCGGAAGTGACCGCCGCAGGACTCCTCGCGATGGCGGGCGTCGATGCAGAGCAGTTCGGCGAACTCCAGGAAGTCAGCCACGCGGCCAGCCTTTTCGAGTTCCTGATTGAAGGCATCGCCGGAGCCAGGAATGGTCACGTTGTTCCAGAATTCGTCACGCAACGCGGGAATTTTTTCGAGAGCCTCGGTAAGGCCTTCGCGGGTGCGGGCCATGCCGCACTTGTCCCAGACGAGCAGGCCGAGTTCGCGATGGAAACTATCGACGCTGCGCTTGCCCTTGATGCTGAGCAGGCGGTTGGTCTTGGCCTTGATGTCTTCGAGCGCCTTCTTGAACTCGGGATGGTCAGTTGTGATGCTGCCGGGCTTCTGGGTGACGAGGTAATTGGCGATGGTCGTGGGGATCACGAAGTAACCATCGGCCAGACCTTGCATCAGTGCCGAGGCACCGAGGCGATTCGCGCCGTGGTCAGAGAAGTTGGCTTCGCCGAGGACGTGCAGGCCGGGGAGGTTGGACATCAAATTGTAGTCCACCCAGAGGCCGCCCATCGTGTAGTGAACAGCGGGGTAAATGCGCATCGGCTGCTTGTAAGCGGACTCGCCGGTGATGCGCTCATACATGTCGAAGAGGTTACCGTAGCGCTCGCGAATGGTGTTCTCGCCGAACTGCTGGATGGCTTCCGCGAAATCGAGATAAACACCGCGTCCGCCGGGACCTACGCCGCGACCATCGTCGCAGGCTTCCTTCGCCGCACGGCTGGAGATGTCACGCGGAGCGAGGTTGCCGAAGCTCGGATACTTGCGCTCGAGGTAGTAGTCGCGCTCGTCTTCGGGGATGTCCTTGGGGTGACGAGTGTCGCCCTGCTTCTTCGGAGCCCACACGCGACCATCGTTGCGCAGTGACTCGGACATGAGGGTCAGCTTGCTCTGGTAGTCGCCGCTGACGGGAATGCAGGTCGGGTGAATCTGCGTGTAGCAAGGGTTCGCGAAGAACGCGCCTTTCTTGTGTGCGCGCCACGTCGCGGTGACGTTGCAGCCCATCGCATTGGTGGAGAGATAGAAGACGTTGCCGTAACCACCGGTGCAGAGCAGCACGGTGTCACCAGCGTGGGCCTCGACTTTGCCCGTCACGAGGTCGCGAGTGATGATGCCCTTCGTGTGGCCATCGACGGTCACGAGTTCCAGCATCTCGCAGCGCGAATACATCTGCACGCCGCCGTTGGCGATCTCCTTGTTGAGCGCGGAGTAGGCACCAAGCAAGAGCTGCTGTCCGGTCTGGCCACGAGCATAAAACGTGCGGCTCACCTGCGCGCCACCGAAGGAGCGGTTGGCCAGCATGCCGCCGTATTCACGGGCAAAGGGAACACCCTGGGCCACGCATTGGTCGATGATGTTAGCGCTGACTTCAGCCAGACGATAGACGTTGCCTTCGCGAGCACGGAAGTCGCCGCCTTTGATCGTGTCGTAGAACAAGCGATAGGTCGAGTCGCCGTCGTTCTGGTAGTTCTTGGCCGCATTGATGCCGCCCTGAGCAGCGATCGAGTGCGCGCGGCGCGGGCTGTCCTGGAAGCAGAAGCACTTCACCTTGTAGCCCAGCTCAGCCAGCGATGCGGCGGCTGCCGAACCGGCGAGGCCGCTGCCCACAACGATGACCGTGAACTTGCGCTTGTTCTTCGGGTTGATCAGCTTGGAGTCCTGCTTGTGCTTGGACCACTTGTCAGCGAGCGGACCGGAAGGAATTTTGGAGTCGAGGGGCATGGCAGAGAAAGGTGAGGAAGCTAAGAGCGAAGAGTTCAGGAATCAGCGGCCGTAGCCGAACAACCAGATCGACAGCACGATGGCTGCGTTGCCTGCGAAGATGAGCAGCGCGTAGGCCCAGCCAAGTTTCTTAAATAGCGGCGCGGTCTTCTCGGTGTTGAGGCCCAGCGTTTGGAACAAGCTGCTCACGCCGTGGCTCAGGTGGCTGCACAGCAGGCCCATCGCGATGAGATAGACGATACTCGCGGGAGCCCAGGAGAAGCCATCGATCACCATCTGATAAACGTTGTGCGCCTTGTGCCCATCGATCTGGGTCTCATACTTCGCGGTGCCGAAGCCATGCCACACACGCACGGTGTAATGCAGGATGTGATAGACGAAGAAAGCGAGAATCGTGAGGCCGCTCATGATCATCGTGCGGCTCGACTTGCTGGCCACCTGCGTCGCCTCAAAGCCATAGCGGTCAGCTCGTGCAGCGCGGTTGGCCTTGGTGAGCTGGATGGTGAGAATGACGTGAACGATGATGCTGCCGAAGATCACCAGACGCGCGATCCAGACGCCCGCGCCATGCAGCGAGGTTTGCAGCAGATGCCCATATTCATTGATCGCATCAGGACCGGCAAAGATGAGCAGATTGCCGATCATGTGACCGAGGACAAAGAGAACGAGCACGGCACCGGTGAGTGCGACGAGGATTTTCTTGCCGATGGAGGAACTGACGAAGCTGGCGAGTGACGAAGAAGAGGCGCTCATAGAGTGACGGGACGAGAGAGGCGCGTGGAGGCGCGCGCCTATGTTGGCGAACCCGCAGCCCTGCGCAAGGAACGGAACGGCAAAAGTGTGACCTTTTCTTGCGCCAAGCCGCCGGTTTGTATTCGATACGCACTATTGTCAGCATCAGGACGCCCCTGATGAGCGAGTTCGATTCAAAAAGTTCAGGCTAGAATGGCGACGTGCGATCCGTGTTTCCAGCCTCCATTCAACCATGAACATCTACCGCATTCCCCTGCTCCTGCTTGGTCTCGCTACTCTCACCCTCGCCGATGACGCGCCGAAGAACTACGCCGTCAATCCCGTGCCCCGGGATGCCAACTGGATGAAGCGCCACGAGTCCTTCAATGAGAAGTCAAAGAAGGGCGATGTGGACCTCGTCTTCCTCGGCGACTCGATCACCCAGGGCTGGGAAGGTCGTGGCAAGGATGCCTGGGCCAAGGCTTGGGCTCCGCTCAAGGCGGCGAACTTCGGCATCGGCGGTGATCGCACCGAGCACGTCATCTGGCGGCTCCAGCATGGCAACTTCGATGGCATCAAGCCCAAGACCATCGTGCTCATGATCGGCACCAACAACACCGGTCACAAGGGCCGTCCGCAGAAGGAACTCAATGGCGCGATCTACGACTGCACCGCCGAACAAACCGCCGAAGGGGTGAAGACCATCATCGGCATCCTCCGCGCCAAGATGCCCGACACGAAGATCCTCCTCCTCGGCATCTTCCCCCGTGGAGCCAACGCAGAGGACGCCTACCGCAAACAAAACGAAGCCACCAATGCCCTGATCGCCAAGTTCGATGATGGAGCCAAGGTCTTCTACATGGACATCGGCAAGACCTTCCTCCAGCCCGATGGCACGCTATCCAAAGAGATCATGCCCGACCTCTTGCACCTGTCGTCGAAAGGCTACGACATGTGGGTGCAAGCCATTGAGGGCAAGGTGAAGGAACTCCTCAAGTAGGCTCCCACAGTTCCATCGAACCACTCACCACGCCGAAGTCCGCATCCGGGCTTCGGCGTTTTTTTGTCCGTCTCAGCGACTGGCGAGGTGCTCCACGCAGATCTTCGACCACGTCTCCAGCCCATCCGCGTTAGCGATGAGATCGGCCAGCGGCACGAATTGCAAATCCTGGATCGCGTCCTCGTTCGACTGCACATCGTCGCTCGACAACTCAAAGAGATGGACCACGCCGAGATGCACGGCACCGACTTCGTTGCTGTCGTCATTGATCAGCCCGATCACCTTCTGCGTGTGCGTGCCGCCAATCTTGAGTTCCTCCGCGATCTCACGCTCGATGCCGTTGAAATACATCTGCTCGCCCAGGTGGTCCTGCGTTTGGTCCACGGGATTGATATGGCCGCCGATGCCGATGCTGCGCTTCGCCACGAGGCGCTTCTCACCGCTCTTGCCGCCGCGCGTGTAGCACAAATAACGGCCTGCATGGTGGAAGATCGAATACGGGATCAGTTGCTTGTGCGAGGGATCATTCTCCGCCGAGGGGCGCTCCATGAAGAAGTTGTTCGCCGTGTTCAGCATCGCGGGCAGGTAGCGCTCCACATCGGGCTGAAAGCCCTGAAAGCTGCCGAGTTGATCAAAGAGGCTGCGCGGGATGACGAGAACGTGTTCCATAAGAAGTCGCGGAGTGTGGAGAGCTTCACGCGGGTGGCAACTCTCCATCTGCACCGCCATTGATCGCCCCCTATATCCCAATGGTTGCCCGCCTCGCGGCCTGTGCCATAGAAGCGGCGCATGTCCAAGCGCCAGCCGCATCCGCTCCTCGATCTACTTCTCACCGTCGTGCTGCCCTCAGCGGCGCTGGAGTATCTGAGCGCCGCTGATCGCCTCGGTCCCTTCTGGGCACTGGTGGTCGCCAGTCTGCTCCCGCTCGGCCTCGGCGTTTACTGCTGGGTCACCAAGTCGGGCTTGAACCTCTTCTCCGTCCTCGGGCTGGTCGCTGTGATTGTCACGGGCGGACTCGGCTTGCTCAAGCTCCCCGCCTTCTGGTTTGGCATCAAAGAGATCGCCGTCCCCGTGCTCATCGGCATCGCCTTTCCGCTGAGCCATCGCTGGGGCAAGCCAATCATCAGCGCCATGCTCTTCGCTCCACATTTGATCAATGAACGCGCCCTCCGCGCCGCGCTCGACACCCCTGAGAAGCAGGCCAGCTTTGAGAGGCAACTGTTCCAGGCGTCGCTCGGTCTCGGCATCGCAATGCTGGGTTCCGCCGTGATCAATTTCGCGCTCGCCATGTATCTCATTGGCAACAAAGAGCCCGGCAGCGAAGCCTACGTGAAGGCCATCGGCACGCTCAACTGGAGCGGCACCCTCATCATCGGCGTGCCTCTGCTCATCGCCATGATGGTGGTGATGGTGCGTTTCCTGCGCGGCATCCAGCGGCTCACGGGACTCGAAAAGGATGATCTCCTGAACGCCGGCCAGACCGTGAGAAGGCGCGTCTAGCCTCCTGCACCCCCGTGCTACCCCTGGCAGAATACGACACATCAAAGCCAGCATCCGAATGCAAGAGTAGTGCCCCCTGCCCGTATCGTCGCCCACGATTGCATTGACCGTCCGGTTTGCCTGCTCGCCGTGGGCATATAGTCACCCTTTTCCACGCCCCCCGCGTCCCCCATGATCACCCTGCCCCCACGCCTACTCCTTCTACTCGTGCTCACCGCGATGCCATTGTCCGCCGCTGAGAAGTTAGAGTTCAATCGCGATGTCCGCCCCATCCTCTCGGACAAATGCTTCCACTGCCACGGAGCGGACGCGAGCCATCGCAAAGGCGATCTGCGGCTCGACATACGTGCTGAAGCCCTCAAGCCCGCCGAGTCCGGCGAGATTGCCATCGTGCCAGGCAAGCCGGAGCGAAGCGAGGTGGTCAAGCGTGTGGAACTCGGCCACGACGATGACGATGTGATGCCGCCAGAGAAAAGTGGCAAGCCCTTGACCAGCGCGGAGAAGACCATCCTCCGCCAGTGGATCGCCGAAGGTGCCGAGTATCAAGGCCACTGGGCCTTCACGCCGATCAAAGACGAGGGTGGCAAGATGAAGGATGACAACGGCAAGCCCATCGCAGGCTCCGCCGTCATCGATCACCTCATTCGCCAGCGCCTCAGCAAGGAAGGCCTCGCGCCTTCGCCCGAGGCCACGCCAGCCACCTTGATCCGACGCGTGGCCCTGGACCTCACCGGCCTCCCCCCCACTCCCGAGTTGATCGCCAAGTATGAGTCGAACTGGTCCGTGAAGGCTTACGAGTCCCTCGTCGATGAACTCCTCGCCTCGCCTCATTACGGCGAGCGCATGGCGATGCAATGGCTCGACTTTGCTCGTTATGCAGACAGCAATGGCTTCCAGACCGACAGTTCGCGGCAGATGTGGCCCTGGCGCGACTGGGTGATCAAGGCCTTCAACGACAACAAGCCCTTCGATCAGTTCACCCTCGAGCAGATCGCAGGCGACCTCATCCCGAATGCGAAGCGCGATCAGATCATCGCCACCGGCTTCAATCGCAATCATCGCATCAATGGCGAGGGTGGCATCATTGCCGAGGAGTGGCGCATTGAGAACATCATGGATCGAGTGGAGACCACCAGCGCGACGTGGATGGCATTGACCATGAACTGCTGCCGCTGCCACGATCACAAGTATGATCCGCTCTCGATGAAGGACTTCTATTCGTTCTTCGCCTTCTTCAACAACGTGCCCGAGAGCGGCACCATCATGGGCAAGTCGAACCGCAGCGGCGGCAACTCTGATCCCGTCATCGACGTGCCCGATGCCGAGGACGAAGCCCAACTCGCCGCTTTGAAGAAGAAGATCGAAGCCGCTCAGGCCAAGGTAAACGAAGCCGAGCTGCAACTGCCCAACCTCGTTGCGTCCTGGGAGGCCGAGATGGAAAGCCCCGAGTCCGAGAAGAAGGAGATGTGGGAGTCGCTGCCCATCACCGATGTGAAATCCGAAGGCAAAGCCTCACCACGCAAGCTCCCGGACGGCTCCTGGATCATCGGTGGGCGCAATCCCAATAGCGACATCTACATCGCCACCGCCCCGCTCAAGGAGGGCCAGCTCACTGGCCTTCTGCTGCACACGCTGCCCGATCCCTCACTGCCGAATCAAAGCCTGGGCCGCGCGTTCAATGGCAACTTCGTTTTGTCAGGCATCGAAGCCCAAATCATCTCCCCAGGTGCCAAGCCGATCAAGGTGAGCTTCGCGCGTGCGGAAGCCGATTACTCGCAGAAGGGCTACGATGTGAAGCTCATCCTCGACAAGGACCCGAACAACGGCTGGGCCATCGACGGCAACGACCCGAAGAAGCGCCTGGAGCGCAAGGCCATGTTCGTCGCGGACAAACCCGTCGCCGTTCCTGCCAATGCAACGCTCACCGTGAAGCTCATCCACTCGGGGCGTTTCGGCGGTCACAACGTCGGACGCTTCAAGCTCGCCACCACCAATGACGATCCAGCACTCGTCAGCCTCGATGGCACCGGCGGCCCACCGGAAGCCGTGCTCGCCGCAATGAAGACACCCACCGAAGTGCGCACGCCGAAGCAGCGCACCGAGCTGGAGAAATACTTCCGCAGCGCGGTGGACAGTCCTTTGCGTGATGCCGATTACGCCCTCGCCGCTGCGAAGGGCGAGCTGGAGAAAGCCGAGCGAGCCCTGCCGAATGTCATGGTCATGCAGGAACTGCCCACCCCACGCGATGCCTTCGTGCTCAAGCGCGGCGAATACGACAAGCCCGGCGAAAAGGTCACGATGGCCACGCCCGCCGTGCTGCCGCCTATGCCCAAGGATGCACCGAACAATCGCCTCGGCCTCGCGAAGTGGCTCGTCGATCCGGCCAATCCCCTCACCGCCCGCGTGTGGATCAATCGTGCCTGGGAAAAATTCTTCGGCTACGGCATCTCGAAGACCGCTGAGAACCTCGGCTCGCAGGCCGAGTATCCGGTTCATCCTGAGCTGCTCGACTGGCTAGCCCGCGAGTTCATCCGCAGCGGCTGGAACATGAAGGCCATGCACAAGACGATCCTCATGAGCGCCACCTACCGCCAGTCATCCAAGGTCACGCCCGCGCTGCTGGAGAAGGACCCCGAGAATCGGCTGCTCGCTCGCGGCCCACGCTTTCGTCTCGAAGGCGAAGTCGTCCGCGATCAAGCTCTCGCCATCGCTGGCCTGCTCGTGCCCAAGATTGGCGGCCCCAGCGTGAAGCCCTACATGCCCGACGGCGTCTGGGACGACACCAGCAAATACGGCGACCTCCGAGGCTACAAGGCTGACGCTGGTGAAGGCCTCTATCGCCGCAGCTTTTACACCATCTGGAAGCGCACCGCCGCACCGCCCACGATGCTCATGTTCGATGCTCCCTCGCGTGAAGTCTGCACCGTCAAACGCAGCCGCACCAACACTCCGCTCCAGGCGCTCTCATTGCTCAACGAAGTCACCTTCGTCGAAGCCGCCCGCGCCTTCGGTGAGAAGATCATCAAGGAAGGCGGCACCACGCCCGAGCAACGTGTCACCTGGGCCTTCAAGCGTGCCCTCGCCCGTGCCCCCTCAGCCGAGGAGGTGCGAGTGCTCGCCCAAGGCCTCAACACCCGCCTCGCCAAGTTCAAAGCAGAA
This sequence comes from Verrucomicrobiota bacterium, assembly GCA_963204975.1. Classification (GTDB taxonomy): domain Bacteria; phylum Verrucomicrobiota; class Verrucomicrobiia; order Verrucomicrobiales; family Verrucomicrobiaceae; genus JAEUHN01. The sequence continues at coordinate 25,840 of CAUJJC010000095.1, forward strand.
CCGCAGAGCGCCAAGCAGTTCCTCGCCACCGGCACCCACAAGCCCGCCTCAGGTATTCCCGAACCTGAACTCGCAGCCTACGGCGTCACCGCCAGCGTCATCCTCAACATGAACGAGGTCGTGACGAAGCCCTGACCCACAGACCTCGCCTCGCGTCATCACGGCTCGGCAGCCTCCGGTTCGGCGGCCCCAAAGCATTTGGGATAGACGGTGAAGGTGATCTCGGCACCCACGGAAAGAACCATGCTCAGCGTCTCGCCTGAGAGCGTCACCTTGAGCGGTGGACAGTGATCATCGGCCTCGTAGCCGAGATCAAACACCCGAGAGGACGCGGCACTCCACTGGCTCCGCGCCTCATCAGGAAGTTCTCGGATCAACTCACAGAACGCCGCTATCCGCTCCTCCGCGCCCCATTGCTCAGGGCCGGTTGAAGCCCCCTCTTCATCGACGGGATACAAAGAATCATCCCAGTGGATTTCGAATGAGGCGAGATACTGCCCAGGCTCGACCTCGCCGGAAAACAAGCTGAACACACGATCACCATAAGTAGCGAAGTGATCAGTGATCGCGCTCAAGGGGGAAGTGGAACGAATGTCCAGATCAACATTGCAGAACTCGAATGGCATGGGTGGTGATGAATTGCCGATGATGCTCGCTCATCATGCGCAGCAATTTGCCCTCCTGAAAAGCGCCAATTGATGGCGCTCATCATTCGGACAACTGAATCGCCGATAAGTCCGAAGTTCGATGCCAGAGACATCAGAGCGATGAGCCGGCCCGCTATACCGCCGCGCATCACCTGCTTTCATTTTCAGGCTTCGCGTGACTTGCCTTTCGTCGCGTAGCGACGGCGGAAGGTAGCCGTGGGTTTTAACCCACGGTTAGCGTAGCGACGGTGGAACCTGTCTCCTCGCCTGTCTCATGCCATTACACCATCGTGGATCGGGTTCCGGTGTCGCTACGCGACACGAAGCTTTTGCGTTGCCGTTCCGTGGGCTGAAGCCCACGGCTACCGTCCTTCGTCGCTACGCGACGGAAATGAAAAAGGCAATGCGTGTCGGTATAAATGCCAGGCATCTGCCCTGCCCTGTCATCCCAGTGGATTTCAACGTCTCGGATCAGACGACGGCGAGCGCAAGACGTTGCTGACACGACAGATAGCCTTCGAGCCGTTGCCTGCATCCGTTTTGTTCGGCCTTGGTGGTAGATGTTCATCATGACTGGCGATCTCGCAGCCAATGTGTTGCGCGGACAATACCGGCAGTCGGAATGGATAGAAGAAGGATGCCGATCGACATGACGCAAAGTGTATGGATGACTCTGGAGACGGGCGTGTGCCGAAAACAAACATCATAGCCGCCGGCAATCAAGAACCATGCAACCGTCGTGATAAGCGGTGACGCAAACACACCAAGACCAGCGTAGGGTGATCTCGGTGAAATCAGGAATCCAAGAAGAACCCCTACCACACCGCAAGCGGCAAGGGCGACAGCAATCAATCCGGTTTCGGACGGCGAAATCAGAACTCCAGAAAATCCGGCCCATGCCACCAACAGTGCCGGTGGCAATAATGTGCTTCCGATGAAGAACCAAGTGACGAAATGCGATGGCCTTGTGGTTCCCATGACTTCAACTTCTCGTGTAGATGGTGCCCTGCTTCTTGGCCGAACGTCTCGGATCAGGCGACGGCGAGCGCAAGACTTTGCTGACACGACAGATAGCCTTCGAGCCGTTGCCTGCATCCGTTTTGTTCGGCCCAGTTGGTGGTGTGTGGTTGTTCATCTCGGCACTGTGAACAAGTCAAAGTTGGCTAGAATGTAACTGGCGAGCATCTCCCTCGGATCGCCGTCGGACCGACATGCGGCATAAAATGCTGAACTAAATAGCCCGATCACCTCGTCCTCATCATCGAAGTGGTCGGCAGCCTCCAGGAGAATGCTCCTATGTTTCGAGGCCCCGATGTCCGCCAAGCCCTTGGCTGCAGCAGCCACCAATCCGTCTCCGTGGTTCTCGAAGAAATTGATAAACCCACCCGCCAGCACATCAGACTCCATCTCGTGAACTGCAAATGCAGTGCTCCAATGAGATGGCAGAAGATCTATGAAGACATCCTCTGCTCGTGCATCTGCATCTTCTGGAACAAATCCTGAATCCGCACAGGCCGACGTAACCGCCTCCCAAGCTCTATCGCAAAGGACAAAGGAGTCCAAGGCACGAGCCTCGTCGATAGTGAACCTCAGTAATGGCAGGACTATTGGCTGCTCGTGTGAGTCGCTCATACTTTGGGCATTGTCTTGTTGGCCGAACGTTTCGGATCAGGCGACGGCGAGCGCAAGACGTGGCTGAAACGACAGATAGCCTTCGAGCCGTTGCCTGCATCCGTTTTGTTCGGCCTTGTTCGTGGATGTGTGCTTCTCATGGGCTCAGACAATTTCAGTCGGAGGCTCGGCCATGCGGTAAGTGGGATAGTCTGGGGGAAAGGGCATCGAAGGCCAGACCTTCAATTCACCGTCTGGTCGCTTCATGATGGTCATTTGGCGATTCGCCTGCAAGCTCGAGTCCCCGTAGTAGAATGAGAGGCAAATCTGGCCGGGGTGATAGCCGTCTGGACCTTCGACAATCTCGGTGCATGGAATCGAGATCTCATACATCGAATCGCCTCCGAACGGTTGGACAGTGTCCCCTGAGATAGCCACACCATCTCGATCAATGTGCAACATGATGATGTAACGCAAGACCGGGCCTGCGTAGTCAATCCATACGATCTGGTCCGTGGACTCCGCAGGCTGTGTGAACTCCCCAGCAGTTCCGAAGAAGCGCTCAATCAACGATGGATCATACTTCAGTGCCACGGTGTTTTAGGAGGGACTTCGTTTCTTGGCCGAACGTCTCGGATCAGGCGACGGCGAGCGCAAAACGTTGCTGACACGACAGATAGCCTTCGAGCCGTTGCCTGCATCCGTTTTGTTCGGCCTTGGTGGTTCTTTGTGGCTGTTCATTGTCAGTGTCAGCCTTCCAAGCCAAAAGTAGCCTCTCCATCCGGTGAAACTCTCGCAGTCAATGCGTGACCACCAAGTAGTTCGTTCGGAGTGTCCACCCAGGACACCGTAACATCCAAGTCCGATTCTACATGGATGTCCCCAGGAACAACTTCGCCCGACAGCTCAGCCTCGGTATAAGGCTCTCCCTCGACTCCGTCAGCGTTGAAATATGGAAGGTAGTCACGCACGGAGAGAAGCTTCAACTCCGCAAGACGAGGGATAATCGCCTGAAAAGCCTGCCTCTGATAATCCGTCGGATGTGTCTCTGCGTCGCTTGGAGCGTCCACTATAATCGCAAACGTCTCTCCTGAGTCGGAAGCAAAGCTCCCCTGCCACCAGCGATACTTCAAATCCCAAGTCAGGTCTCCGAAAACGGGGTCGCATATCGGAGGCAACTCGACCGGCTTGGGTGGCTCGTAGAGTCCAAAGAGGCGGCTGAGGAAGCTCATAGTAGCGGGAGTGGAACTCGGTTCTTGGCCGAACGTCTCGGATCAGCCGACGGCGAGCGCAAGACGTTGCTGACACGACAGATAGCCTTCGAGCCGTTGCCTGCATCCGTTTTGTTCGGCGTTGCGGGTGTTGGGTAACGACTGTGCATAAAATGGAACTACCAGAAACGCCACCACGGTTTCGCCAAT
>CAUJJC010000096.1 GCA_963204975.1 Verrucomicrobiota bacterium
CCAAGGACCACGAGATCCGCGACCTTTTCGCGGGCAGCTAATTTTATATCCCTCGGTTTCAGCGTCCCTATTCATGGCCAAGGGAGAATGTGCAGGACTTCTGGGACGATGTCGTTGGAGTCCAGTCGGATGACTATTTCCTCGGCTCGATGGTCAGCAGCGGCTGACGACGATCACGTTCATTCAATATTTCTGGCTCTCACGTTTACCCTTTCTTCTAGCTCGAAGCGTGTTTCGAACCCTCAGAAAGAAGGTAGGTGAGCGTGATGCCAGTCAGTTTCTAGACAACCTTTCAACCGACGCGGGCTGTATCGTTCAATTCACCATCCACTTCCAGAATCATGGACAAAACAGGAGGCACAAATTGCCACTGGTGTTGCTGGTCTCAGGCAGTTCAAAGTGACACAGCATCCTCCCAGCTCTCCTGCCTGCAGCGGCCACATAAACTCAAATTTATCCATGCCACACGCCCCTTTTCATCCTGCTGAGGTTGAATGGTGGGTATGAAGACTTCATCGACGCTTGCTCTCCTGAGCACCAGCACGCTCTTCGCCACCACCGCGATGGCGGACGACCTTGCGTTCTTCGAATCGAAGATCCGCCCAGTGCTCGCTGACAAATGCTACGGCTGTCACTCGGTCGAGTCCGGCAAGACCAAGGGCGGTCTCCTGCTCGATTCACGTGCCGGCATTCGCACCGGCGGTGACACCGGACCTGCCGTGGTGCCTGGCGATTTAGAAAAGAGTCTCCTGATTGCTGCCATCCGCTGGCATGATCCGGACACCGGCATGCCACCGGAGAACAAAGGCGGCAAACTGCCAGACGCCATCATCGCCGACTTCGAGACCTGGGTGCGCAGCGGCGCGGCCGATCCACGCGAAGGCAAAGTGACCGCCAAAAAGTATGATGGCATGACCGCAAAGGATTGGTGGGCCTACCAGCCCATCACTCAACCCAAGGTGCCCCTTACCAAGACAACCGGCTGGGCAAAGACCGACATCGATCACTTCATCCTCGCCAAACTCGAAGCCAAAGGCCTAGAACCCGTCGGGCGTGCGGACAACGCCACGCTCGTGCGCCGTTTGTATCTCGACCTCACCGGGCTGCCGCCGCCCGAGGAGGTGTCCACCGATGGCTTGCTCGATAAGCTGCTCGATAGCCGCGAGTTCGCCGAACGTTGGGCACGTCACTGGCTCGATGTCGCCCGCTATGCCGAGACCACGGGCGGCGATGTCAATGTGACGCTCCCTGAGGCATGGCGGTATCGCGATTACGTCATCGACTCGATTCACGAGGACAAACCCTTTGATCAGTTCATCCGCGAGCAGATCGCCGGTGACCTGCTACCGGACAAGAGCGATGCTGAACGTGCGAAAAACCTCATCGCCACCGGATTTCTCGCCATCGGCACGAAGTCGCTCAATGGCACTGATCCGCGCCAGTTCGCCGTGGATCTCGCTGATGAGCAAATCGACACTGTCTCGCAAGCCTTTCTCGGTGTCACGGTTTCCTGTGCTCGTTGCCATGATCACAAGTTCGATCCCATCTCGCAGCGCGACTACACCGCCATGGCTGGCATTTTCCTCAGCACCGAGACACGGTTCGGCACCGCTGGCGGCGTGCGGGCTCGCAATGCCTCCACACTCATCGAGGTGCCCGCATCCGCCGGACTTGCCACCGTGGATCGTTCACTCGATCCGCAGGTCTGGCAGCGCAAAAACGCGCAGTATGAGTCGCTCATTACCCAGCGTGATCAGGCACTCGCCTCGCGCGGCCCCGGCTCTCGCGGCGGAGCCAGCAGCGGCTCGCAAATGACCGGCTTCGAGGTCGTGCGGCTCATCACCGAAGCCAAAAAGATCGAGATGGAGATCAAAGCCTTCAACTCCGACGGCTCTCTGAAGCCCAAGATCATCGGCGTGCTCGACCGACCCGTCACCGCGCCACCCGTCGATCGCCGCGCTCCACGCATGGGCGGCCCAAACGCCAGCCAGCGCACCAGCAGCGGCTTCGAGATCATCGCCGACAGCCCGCTTTTCATCCGTGGCAGCATCGACAACGAATCCGATGCAGTGCCGCGTGGATTGCCGGAAATCCTCGCTCATGGTCAGCAGCTCGACATCGCCAAAGGCAACAGCGGAAGGCTCGAACTCGCCGATTGGATCGCCTCGCCCAACAACACGCTCACTGCACGCGTCATCGTGAATCGTGTCTGGCACTGGCTCTTCGGCAGAGGCCTCGTCGAGACCGTGGACAACTTCGGTGCCAGCGGCGCAGCCCCTTCGCATCCTGAGTTGCTCGATCATCTGGCCCGGCAGTTCATCGCCGATGGTTGGAGCCTCAAAAAGCTCATCAAGCGCATCGTCAGCAGCAGCGTCTATCAACTCGATACGGCCCATGATGAAGAAAATCACCTTGCCGATCCCGACAACAAGCTGCTCTGGCGCATGAACGCCCGCAGGCTCGATGCCGAGTCCATCCGCGACTCCATGCTTTCCATCAGCGGCAAGCTCGACCTCACGCCGCCACTCGGCTCCATCATCGCCTTGGCCGGTGACGGCCCCATCGGTGGCGAACGCTTCCGCGTGCTGGAAGAAAACGAGATCGAAACCGCCAATGGCAACCACCGCAGCCTCTACCTACCCATCGCACGCACCGTGCAGTCTGAGACACTCGCCATCTTCGATTTCAGCGATCCCAGCATCGGTCGCGGCGCTCGCGACACCACCATCGTGCCTCCGCAGGCGCTCTACCTCATGAACAGCGCCTTCGTCACCGAAATGGCCACCGCCATGGCCGAGCGCGTCATGAAGAAATCCGGCTTCGATCCACGCTTCCAGCTCGCCTGCCGCCTCGCCTATGGACGCGATCCCTCGCCTGAAGAAACCGCCGCCGCCCGCAAGCTCGGCGACGACCGAGACGCCTGGATCCGCATCTGCCGCGCCCTCTTCGCCAGTGCTGACTTCCTTTTCATCAACTGAACCTGACACCGCGTCATGAACCGCCGCCACTTTCTGCAAAACTCTTCGCTCGGCTTCGGCTGGCTCGGCCTCTCCGCCCTCGCTTCCGGTGCAGCCGCCAAATCACCCAAGCGGGTCATTTTCCTCTGCATGAGGGGCGCTCCCTCGCATGTGGACACCTTTGACTACAAACCAAAACTCAATGCCGACACCGGCAAGCCCGGACCGCGTGCTGGCTCGCAGTTGCTCGGCTCGCGCTGGAAGTTCTCGCAGCACGGTCAGAGCGGTCACTGGATGTCCGAGTTGTTCCCTCAGCTCGCCACTTGTGCCGACGACCTGTGCTTCCTGCACGGTATGCAGACCGACGTGCCCGCCCATCCGCAGGCCTATCTGCGCATGCACACCGGCAGCTCGCAGTTCGTCCGTCCCTCGCTCGGAGCCTGGACGCAATATGGCCTCGGCTCGCTGAATGAAAACCTCCCCGGCTTTGTCACCCTCACGCCCACCAGCGGCCTCGGCGGTGCGCAAAACTACGGCAGCGCCTTCCTGCCCGCGCAGTATCAAGGCACCCGCATCGGCGTCGAAAAGCGTCCTATCGCCAACGCCCAGATCGCCAACCTCAAATCCACTCAATCAGCCCCCGCTCAACGTGCCGAGCTCGATCTCGTGCAATCGCTCAACCAATCCAAACTCCGTCGCGAACAACACGACCCGCAAG
>CAUJJC010000097.1 GCA_963204975.1 Verrucomicrobiota bacterium
GCTGAAACTCCGGCAGAAATAGATCGCTGTTTGGATCATACACGCGTCGTCCGGTGAAATTGCCCCAGATGCGATACTCCTGATTGTGATCAAACCCATACACATTGCCCGTCCCTGAGGTCTCCTCCGGCAGGCGGTCCGCCCACGCATCCCGAACTCCTCGATCACCTCGCCACCAACTTCATGCGCAACGGCTGGTCCGTGAAGCGACTCATTCGCGAACTCGTGCTGAGCCGCACGTATCGCCAAAGCAGCATGGAGCAAGGAGCATGGAGCCTGGAAATGCCTTCGCATCAGCAACTCACTGCTCCTAGCTCCATTCTCCATGCTGCGCCCATCGACCCCGACAACCGCCTCCTCACCCGAGCCAATCGCCAGCGACTCGATGCTCGCCATCACTGACCACCTCACGGCTTCAGGACGCGGCCCCGCCTTGCCACTCGAGTATCCCGAGAACGTCACCAGCCTCAGCCCGAAAGCCGTCAATCCGCCTGCCTTCAACCTCAAGAAGATGCGCCCGATCCAGGACTTCGAGCGCACCATCTACCTGCCCGTCATCCGCACCGCCGCGCAACCCGGCTCTGCGAAACTGCGCGATGTCTTCGACTTCATTCAGCCTGCCTTGATCGCCGGCAAGCGCGCCGAAACCGCCGTGCCCACGCAAGCGCTCTTCCTCCTCAACAGTGACCTCATCCGCATCCGCGCCACCGAACTCGCCACCTTGATCACGCAGTCATCTCCCGACACCAAGTCGCGCCTCGAAGCCCTCTGGTTGCGCGTTCTCAATCGCCCGATTACCAGCGTCGAGCGCACCGATAGCGAGAGCTTCATCGCCTCCATGCCTGCTGATAAAGCCTGGATCGAACTCAGCCACGCACTGCTCTCCTCCAACGAGTTCCTTCTGCGCCAGTGAAGCTGTCTGGCCTTATGTCGTGAGCCGAGCGCGGACGAGTTGACGAAAATGCAGTCGTTCTTGCAAGAGAAGTCCTTGGAGCAGGCCTGCCGGGTGATTTTGAATCTGAACGGATTTGTTTATCCTGAGTGAGCTTCGATGAAGTGCGGGATAAAGGTGGGTTCAGTTGTAAAACGTGCTTTTTCCACCGCCATTGATGGCCCAAATAATCTGGCTAGTTTGCTCAGTGGCTATGACGAGGGTTTCGCAATCATGATGACCGCCCAGCGCTATGGCTGGTCGAGGGCGTTTAGCAGCGCTGTGGTAAACAAACGGGCTCCCTCGTCATTCAAGTGATAACCATCAGGGAAATGGGAGGCGGTGAATCCAGGTGTGGGAGCAAGAGAAAGCCAGCGGGCTTGATTTGATCGGATCAGCTTCACTGCTTCCATCGGATCCTGGTAAGACCCAGGGAGCGGAATGCTGAACAAGGTGACTCGGATGCCTGCCTCGCGACAGGTAGCGAGTAGCGTGGCGAGATGGTCATACGTCGGGGTGGAATCTTTGAGCTGGCCCGTGCGCTGCATGGCGACGGCACGCTGGTTGTTGATCGCCTGCTCCACATCAAAGTAATGAGGGATCAGAGTGCCGAATACGTGGGGCTTGATGCGCGCACGACTGGCGTGAAGCACTGACAGGCGGGAAAGTATGAACTCGCACCTCTGCTCCCATCCCGGCAGGTCCTCATGCCAGACTCGTGGCAGGTCTGTGCGATCAACGTAGTAGGCGGCGAGTCTTGAAGCCTCGTCGCGGTGATCATGGAGATGAAGCGGGCCTGTGCCAATGTAGATCTCATCCGGCTTGGCATCAGCGTGCAGAAAGTAGCGCCGAAGACCATAGTCCCAGTTGATGATACTGGTGCCATCCGGTGTGAAGAAAAAAAGTTTGGGGCTGGCCCGTCCATGGGATTCGAGACCGGTGGCAAGCATGGTGGGCTCGATGGCCTTTCGCGTGAGCGAGTTTCCCATCACGAGCACTTTAGTGCCCTGATGGTTCCGCAAAGATGCGGCGACTTCAGGTAAATGGCGGATGTGGGCGAGATCGCGTGACAGCCTGGGCTCAATCTGTCGAATGCCAAGCTCTACCAGCAGCAAGAAGATCGCCAGGAAGAACACCACCCGCCATTCACCTTGGGCAGAAGGTTTAGAACTGGAAGTAGATAAACTCACTGGAGCGTTGGGGGGCGAGGTAAAGCAGAGCGATCACAATCAGAAGATAAACCACTGCGCGGGCTATCCAATGCGTGTGGGTGAGAGCCAGCAGATGCCCACGGCGTTCCACCCAGGATTCATAAATAAGCAGTGGTCCGGCTAAGGTCGCAAACATACCCAGCGCGTAGGCGGTGAAGGGGGTCCAGCGCCAGTCAGTCGTGAGCTTGGAGACCATGATCCAGGCCTGCTCCAGCGTTGTTGCACGGAAGAGCAGCCAAGTGATGCAGACGACGTGGAACGTGCCGACAATCTTGAGCAGACGGACCGGCAACGGTGACGTTTCAGGGGCCTCGACCTGGCTGCTGCTCATCCAGCGATGAACGACGAGCCATGCACCATGCACCGCACCCCAGGCGATGAAAGTCCAGCTTGCCCCATGCCATAGACCGCCAATGAGCATGGTGATCATGAGATTGCGTGCGGTGAACCATGAGCTGCCACGATTGCCTCCGAGGGGAATGTAAAGGTAGTCGCGCAGCCAGGTGGAAAGGCTGATGTGCCAGCGGCCCCAGAAGTCGCGCGGCGATTGTGCAAAGTAAGGATGGCGGAAATTGTCCATCAGTTCGAAGCCCAACCATCGTGCGATACCCTGCGCCATGGTGCTGTAGCCGGAGAAATCTCCGTAGATCTGGAAGGCGAAGGCATACACGCCCACCAGCACTTCCCAGGCGGACAGTTCTGCGGCCGGACGCATGAAAACCGCGTCCGCGATGAGGGCGAAGTTGTCCGCGATGATGACTTTACGGAACAGACCCGTGAGCACGAGATACAAGCCTTCCCTGAATCGCTGATCATTGAGAGGCTCGCGCAGACGCTCGACCTGGCCTAGCAAGTGCGCAGGACGCTCAATGGGGCCGGCAAGCAGTTGCGGGAAGAAGGAGACATACGTGGCATAGTCGAAGAGCGACTGTGCGGGCTGGATGCGTCGGCGATACAAGTCAATGGTATAGGCCAGCGACTGGAAAGTATAGAAGGAGATACCCACGGGCAGCAGCACTTGGGGCACCCACCAGGGTCCCGTGTAGCCAAGCAAATGCGCCAGAGATCCGACCTGAGCGACGGCGAACCCGAGATACTTGAAAATGCCGAGCAGCCCGATATTAAAAACCAGCGAGACCATTAGCCAGCGCTTGCGCGAAGGATCATCGGTTGCGCTGTGAATGCGGGCTCCCACAAAGTAATCCGTGATCGTGGACAGCGCGATCAAGATGAGGAAGCGCCAGTCCCACCAGCCATAAAACACATAGCCTGCGACGAGCAAGAGCGCGTTCTGGCCCCGGTGCCGGAGCATTGCATACAGCGATGCGACAACGGCGAAGAATGTCCAGAAGGTGAATGTGTGGAAGAGCATCCGGGAGAGAACGCGCGAAGATGAAGAGAAAAGAAACGGGTGCAACTCATGCCATCGCGTTGCAACCTCGCGTCCGTGACAAGCGCGAACCATGACGTTGCACCTCATCGCTGGCCCTTCTGGCTGCTTGCCGGACTGGTGCTGCTTGTCGCGCTCTGGGTGGCGCTGGGCGAGGGGCGCACGCTGCTCGAACGCAGATCGCAGATGGTGCTTCTGGCAGGTGCAGTGATGGCGGGTGCAATCATCATGGTGAGTTCAAAACTCAAAGGCGAGCGTTGGCAGCGGTGGATCGTTCGTGGGTTGAGCGCAGGAGCTTTGATTTTCGGCCTGCCGGAACTCGTGGCTCAGCGCACCGGCATTGCCTGGGATGTGAGGTTGGGTGTGACGGCACCGGAGAGCGAGTGCCCGGTGTTTTATCGGATGCCCACGCGCGTGCTCAATGGTCTCTACCTTCAGCGCGAGGGCGGACTCTCCTGGTCTGGCAAACCTTTGTCAGCGCTCATGAAGTGGAAGCGATGCTCCGACGAGGCTTATGCAGACGAGCAGGCTTTTGACTCGCACTACGACCGCGATGGCTTTCGCAATCCTTCCGACCTGCGCGATTGGGATGTCGTCGTCATCGGTGACTCGCAGGTGGAACTGGCCAGTTTGCCGGAAGCGAAATCCATCACCGGTGTGCTGGCGAAGCAGTCGGGGTTGCGCGTGAAGAACCTCGGCACCGCAGGCACCGGAATGCTGACGCATCTGGCCTATCTTCGACACTTTGGGCAGGCTGAGTCTTGTCGCGATGCCATCCTCTTTCTCAATGAGCACGACCTCACCGAGCTGGCTGACGAATGGTCGCGTGTGCAGTCTCATCAACCGCCTCCACAAGGCGCGCAGAATCACTCGCTGCTGCTCGCCGCGTGGCGACGCCTGGGCCAGACGATGAGATCAAGCGATGGACGATCCTTTGTGAATGCGGAACTGAAGGGGCCCGAGGGCAAGGTGGTGCCGGTTTCGTTTTATCCGCCCGTGTCGCATGGCTCGGATCGCATGACCGCGCTCGAACGACAGGCATTCGCGGAAGCCATGAGACAGTTTACGAAGGCGGCGGGTGAACTCCAGATGCGCGCCTGGCTGGTGCTCGAGCCCAGTGCATTGCGCGTGTGGCATGGACGGCTTGCATTTCAGGCAGGGGCTGCGGCTGAGGTGCGCGACTGGCAGCCCAATGATGCGATGGAAGTGATGCGCCGTGCTGCTGAGGCTGCGGGCGTCAATGTGATCGACCTCACACCACCTTTGAGTGCGGCAGTGGATCGAGGTTTGCTGTTCAATCCGATCCTCGACAAACACCTCACCAGTCTCGGCGCGGAGGTCGTGGCGGATACCATCGCCGCCGCCCTTGCTAAGGCGAAGCCCCAGCCATGAGTTCTTCGTCCCGCATTCTCGCGCTCGACTCACTGCGCTTTCTGGCCGCGACCGTGGTGGTGTTTGTTCATGCAAAAGCGATGATGGGCTGGTCAGCCAGCGAGCACGGCTGGATCGAGCGGCTGCTGGATGCGAGGTCGGCCGTGATCTTCTTCTTTGTGCTGAGCGGCTATGTTTTGCAGCGAAGCTGGGGCACTGAAAAACCAACGGTGCGATCATGGGCTGCCTTCGTGGTGCGGCGGTGGTTTCGGATGGTCCCGCTTTACTATGCCGCCTTGCTGCTGGCGGTGCTCTTGTTTGCTCTGCTGCCCATGGCGAGTTGTCCCTGGTTTCACGATGGCGTTTCCGGTGCCACGACCTTGCATCGTGATCACGCGGACCTTCGTCAATGGCTGGCCCACGCGCTCCTGATCGATCCGCGCATGGACAGCACCTTCATCAATCCACCCGTGTGGACTCTGGTGGTGGAGTTTCAGATGGCGTTGCTGTTTCCATGGCTGGCATGGTTGATAGCACGAGCACGTTCGGCTGGGTTCGTGGGTCTGTGGGCGGGAGTCACTTTGTTCAGTCAGTGGTTGGAGTCCGTCGGTGTTGCCAATGCGAGTTGCTTCTCGCTGTTCATCGCCGGGATGGGGTTGGCAGTTCATGGTGAGTCATGGGTGGCATCCCTGAAACATCAGGCATCCGCTTGGATCTTGGTCGGCGGCTTGATGCTCTACACCTGTCCCGAGTTGCCCGGCGTGTGGTGGCGATTGCACGCCACCCTGATTGCCGTGGGCTCGGCCTTGATCATGGCGAGTGCGATGGCGCTGCCCGTGATGCGCCGACTACTGGAGCATCGCCTTCTGGTGAATGGCGGCGAGGCATCTTACGGCATTTATGTTCTGCATTTCCCGGTGCTAATGGCCGTGAGCACCGGGCTCTGGACGAATCATCTTCCAGCGTGGTTGATCCTGCCGCTTGGGTTAGGAATCGCGTGGCTGCTGGCGAACTGGTTGCGGGCGAAGATCGAGCTGCCGATGATCGAAGTGGGTCGGCGTCTGGCCCGGAGGCTTCGCTGAACCTTACGGCGTGTAGGTGTAACCCACACGACCAAAGCGGCGCTCACGAGCGGGCACGAAGATTTCATCTTCAACGACGAGCGCTTCATGTGTGGCGCTGGTGGCGAGCACCGTGGGAGTTGCCGTCGCATTCGACCAGCCCGTGAGATTGTCGCCAAACTGAACTGTCGCGCTCACGGTCGAATCTCCCAGACGACGCAGGAACACGATACGTAGGCGACGCTGGTCGCCGGTGCCGACAACCGTGGTAGCGGGGAGTCCGGTCTGAGTGATCGAGTTGCCCGTCACCACCACGGTGGGCTTGTTGCCCAGCAGCGGGCTGAGGCCAGAGACGTATTCGATCAAGTTTGTCAGGCCGTCCTTGTCCGGGTCTCCCGTGCGGAGCGCATCGTTCCCGCTCAAGCTGTAGCCGCCCGCCCAGGTGACGAAGGGATCAGCCGGTGTGTTATTGACAGTGATGGATGCAGGCACGCCAAAGGGCAGGGGAGTAAAGCTCTCGCGCCCCCAGGAGGTGACTTGGGTCCCAGAGTTGTTCGCCATGCTAATGCCCCACCGATAAGTCCCTGCCGCGCTGCCTTGAGGGATGGCAACCGTCATTCGATACACGCCATTCGCCTGGTTGCCGCCGATGCGATTCCCTGTCGGCGAGTCCGCAGGCACCACAGGTGTTGAGACCACGACATTGTTAGATGGGCCGTAGAGCTTCAGGGTGCCGGTTTCAAAATTCGCCGTCGAGGTCAGAGCGATGTCAAAAGTGACATTCGCGGCACTCGATCCCACGTCCACCGTCGTGGCGGACAGGGTTGCCGATGTGACAGTTGAGATTGGATCACTTGCATCGAAAGCTGTGATCGTGACCGATCCACGCGAGGCGGTCTTACTGGCCACCGAGATCATGTAGGGCTGAGGATCGAAAAGATCGACCACAGCGTAGAAACGGATGCGGCTGTAGCTGCCCGCCGGTGATTCGTCATTCACATGCACAAGATTGAGCGAGCCGTAGTTGCTGCCGGTCCAGATGGCGAGCACCGTGTCGGTAGCGCTGCCGTCGGTGGTGACCTCATACCAACCGGAGAATGGAGGCGTCCACTTCCACCACACCGTGCCCTGGTAATTGGCAGCGTTGTAGCCCGTGGGAAATGGCTCACCGCTGTCCATTGTGGCGTCCACCGTTGTGCCCGTTTCGCCCGAATTGATGTCCCCAGGTTCGATCGCGTCGGCAATGTTGTCATTGTCCGGTGGCAGAGCTTGCACGGAGGAGACCCCAAGACCAGCGAGCACAAGACATGCTGCCACAAAGAACGAATAGGAAGGCTTGCTCATGGAGTGAGAGGGGGGCCGGGTGAAAAGCGATGGCACCTGCTACAACAAGCAGCAGGAATGCCAACGCTGTGTGTGCCCTCGTTCTCGGAAAAATCAAGGAGCGATCACCTGGGCGGAGGTGCCGTCGGTGTAGGTGACGTAAATCAGGAGGCGTCCGGTGTTGTCGAGGACGGGGAGTTCCCAGGGGCGGATGTCCATGCCGCTGCCGGGGAGGTCGATGTTGGCGACGGTTTTGCTGCCTTGGCTGGTGCTCATGGTGTCGCCGGTTCTCAGCACGAGGACGGGGGCGCCGCCGTTGGTGCTGCGCCAGATGCCTTTGTTGTTGGCGGCGGTGGTGCCGCCGCCGGTGACGGTGCCGATGTAGGCGAGGTAGCCGTTGGGGCCGCCGCTGGCTCCGCTGACGACGGGGTGGTCAAGGCTGGCGTGGGTGGCT
>CAUJJC010000098.1 GCA_963204975.1 Verrucomicrobiota bacterium
CATCAGTGACATGTGGCTCGTGTATGCCTGCTACGGCATCGCCGCCGTGATCGGCAGCAACCTGCGCGGTCGTGCAGGCGTGATGCAAACCATGCTCGGCACCGCCATCGGTTCCGTCGCTTTCTACGTGCTCACCAACACTCAGGCGTGGTTTGTTGATCCCGCTTATGCCAAGACGCTCGCCGGTTGGTTCCAATGCCAGACCGTTGGTGACCTCGTGCATCAGCCGCAGTCGTGGATGTTCCTCGTCCGCGCCTTGCTGAGCGACATGGCCTTCGCAGCCCTTCTCGTCGCCGCCTACAACACCGAAGCCTCCGTGCGTCAGGTGCCAGCGATGCGCCTTGCCGCAGCTTGATCGGTCCATTCGTTTGGCTCAGCGGCAGACGACCTGCCCTTCATGGTCAGGTCAGGATCGACTTCACCACATGGGATTCCTCCACCCCCGTGAGACGGATGTTGAGACCACGGAACTTGTGCGTGAAGCGAGTATGATCGATGCCCAGGCAATGGAGAATCGTGGCGTGCAGGTCGCGGATGTGGACCGGATTCTCTGCGATGTTGTAACAAAAATCATCCGTCGCGCCATACGTGATGCCCGGCTGGACTCCGCCACCTGCGAGCCAAATCGAGAAGCATCGCCCATGATGATCACGCCCCATCGCAGGATCATCGAGCTTGCCCTGGCTGAACACGGTGCGCCCAAACTCCGTGGCAAAGACCACCAGCGTATCTTTGAGCAGCCCCCGCTGCTTGAGGTCCTTGATCAAGGCGGTCGTCGGTTGATCGATGTCGTGACATTGATTTGGAAGCTGCCGTGCGATCGCGATGTGCTGATCCCAACCGCGATGGAAAAGCTGAACAAAACGAACATCCCGCTCCAGCAAACGACGCGCGAGCAGGCAGTTCGCCGCATAGCTACCCGGCTTGTGAACATCGGGACCGTAGGCTTCCAGCGTGTCCTTGGACTCGGAACTGATGTCGGTCAGATCGGGCACAGAGGTCTGCATCTTGAACGCCATCTCGTAGGACTGGATGCGAGTCAGCGTTTCGGGATCGCCGAGTTCCTCAGCTCGCAGATGATTGAGTTTCGCCAGATCGTCGAGCATGGCCCGACGTTGATCACGCTCCACACCGGGAGGGTTCTCCAGATAAAGCACGGGATTGCGACCAGGGCGCAGGCCCACGCCTTGATGCGACGAAGGCAGGAAGCCACTTCCCCACAGCCGCGAGAAGATCGGCTGCCCAGGATTCTTCCCCGTTCCTTGCGACACCATGGCAATGAACGCAGGCAAGCTCGCATTCTCGGTGCCGAGTCCATAGCTCACCCACGCACCCATGCTGGCATAGCCAGGAAGCTGGCTGCCGGTGTTCATGAAGGTGATGCCGGGGTCGTGATTGATGGCCTCCGTGTTGAGGGTCTTCACCACACAAATGTCATCGGCGATGGTCTGCATGTGCGGCAGCAGGTCACTGATCCAGGTGCCGTTCTTGCCGCAGAGCTTGCCCCCTTTGAGCGGCGGCACCACTGGATAGGCGCTCTGTCCGCTGGTCATTCCAGTGAGACGCTGCGTGCCCTTCACGCTCGGTGGAATCTCTTTGCCTGCATGTTTGTGCAGCATCGGTTTGTCATCAAAGAGGTCCACATGTGACATGCCACCGCTCTGGAAAAGGCAGAGCACACGCTTCGCCTTGGGTGCGAAGTGAGGAAAGCCCGGCAGCATCGTGGCGGATGCGCTGGCCAGTTCAGGATGCAGCAGACTGCCGAGTGCGATGCTGCCGATGCCGCGCGAAATATCGCCCAGGAGGCTGCGGCGGGTGAGATGGAGAAGGCGTTCGTCGATGGGATTCATGATCGCGACAGTGTGGAGGGTTAGTTGCGCGTGACGCTTTCACTGAGGTTGAGAAGAAGGGAGGCAATCTGCATCCAGGCCGCGTGTTCGACGGCGGGAATCGCTGCATGTCGAGGAGCTTCACCCACGCTCAATGCTTGCTCGGCCAGCTCAGGCTTCGCCGCGTAGCGAGCACGCTCACGAGCCAGCGCTGACTTCAAGACCGCCATCTCTTCCGGCTTGGGCTGCCGCGCCGTCACCTCCAGGAAGGCCCATTGCAGACGTGCCGGTTCATCACCTTGATACTGCAAAGCTCGCGACGCCAGCACGCGTGCGGCCTCGACGAACTGCGGATCATTGAGAGTCACCAGCGCTTGCAATGGTGTCGTCGTGTTGCCACGCGCAATGGTGCAGACCTCGCGATTCGGCGCATCGAAGGCTGTCATGTTGGGCGGCGGAGCAGTGCGCTTCCAGAAGGTGTAAAGGCTGCGTCGGTAGAGCTTCTCACCATGATCCTGGACGAAGGTCTGGGCCGTCGCAGGCGTGCTGCCATAGTGACTCACTTCGCGCCACAGATCTCCAGGCGTGTAAGGATTCACGCTCGGACCACCAACGGTAGGCACCAGCAAGCCGCTCGTCTTCAGCGCAGCATCGCGCAGCAGCTCCGCAGGAAGACGGAACCGCGGACCGCGAGCGAGCAGTCGATTCTGTGGATCGCGTTCGATCAGCTCCTTCGATGACGCCGAGGTCTGCCGATAGGTGTCACTCATGACGATGAGCTTGATGAGATGCTTCACATCCCAACCACTCTCCATGAACTCTACCGAGAGCCAGTCGAGCACATTGGGGTGACTTGGCCATTCGCCCTGGGCTCCGAAGTCGGCGGGCGTGCCCACGATCCCGATCCCGAAGAGCATCTTCCACACACGATTCACCGCCACGCGAGCGGTCAGCGGATGCGACTTCATCGTGAGCCACTTCGCCAATCCCAAGCGATCACTTGTCGAGCCATCGGGCATTGGCGGCAGCGATGCGATGGTGCCCGTGCTCACCTTTTCCAGCGGCTGCATGTAGTTGCCGCGATTGAGAATGAAGGTGTCACGAGGCTTGGGCGAGACATCCATCACCATCGTGGGAAAAGGTTGCGTGAGCGCCGTCAGACGATCCTCGGCATTCGCCAGATCAACGCGAGTGCGATTGAGTTCCTCAGCGTGCGCGGAGCAGTAGGACCACAGCATCTCGTTCTGCTCAGGAGTGCGCTTGGCAGCATCCGTCTTCAAGGCGGCGATCACAGGCTCAGGCAAGTCGCTGTCATCGTCGTGCCCCGTGACCACAAGGAACTCGAAGTGCCCAGGGATCATGCTCTTGCCATTACCAAACACGAGTTGCGCCGTGAGATAAGGCGTGACCTTTGAGTCCACCGGCGAGTCAAACGTCGCGGTGAGCCTAACATCCCCTTGCGTGCCAATATCAGGCGACCAGCCGCTATCGTTGCGGGGATCGAGAGCGGCAGCAGGTGGGAATTTTTCCAACCATGAGTTCGCCGTGGTGCGCTCGATCTTCTCCAGTTTGTGAAGATTGACCTGATCGTTGAGGTTCACATCCACCGTGATGCCGATGCCCGTCAGCACGAAGCTACCCTTCTTCGGCAACTCGTTCTCCATCGTCGGAGCGGCAGCCTTGCCCTTTCCTTTCGCCTTGGCCGCAGGGCGAGCCTTGCGCTCCATGGGTCCACTGCCCCAGCCACCACCAGGAAGAGTTGGCACCGGATGGAAGACCACGCGCAAGCCGGTGATTGGCTCCGCTACCTTCGGCAGTTCCACGGCCACATCGTAAGCCGCGAGGTCTGCCACCTGCGGCAGACGAACGCCATTCTCACCCTCCATCTCAAAGCCATTGCCACGGTTCGGGGTGGACACCTTGAGCACCTTCACAGGATGCGCCTTGAAGCCCTGGCCTCGCTGGCTCAGGCTAGACATCTGACGCTTTTCCCACGCCGCAAAGAGAGCTTCATCCTTGGAAGCGAGCTTCTGCTTGAGACTTGCGATCCTGGTCTGCAACGCAGGCACCTCGTCCGTCTTGAGCACCGTCTTGGCCGATACGAAAGGCCCAGGATTGACTCCGGCGTTGCCGTCCAGCCCGCGATCACTGAGCGAATTGAAGAAGGCGAAGAGCTGGTAGTAGTCCTTCATCGTGATGGGATCGAACTTATGATCGTGGCACTGCGCACAGCCCAGCGTCAGCCCCAGGACCGACTCGCCCAGGGTCTTCACGCGATCAGCGTTGTAGTTCGCGAGGTTCTCTTCCGGGATGGTTCCACCTTCATGCGTCACCATGTTATTGCGCTGAAAGCCGGTGGCGATGAGATCTGCCTCGGTGCGATTCGGGAGCAGGTCGCCTGCGATTTGCTCAACCAGGAAGCGATCATAGGGCTTATTGTCGTTGAACGCCTGAATCACCCAGTCACGCCACAGCCACATGTGTCTTCCGCCATCAATCGAGAAGCCATTGGTGTCCGCGTAGCGTGCAGAGTCGAGCCAGTCCAAAGCCATCCGCTCGCCGAAGTGCGGGCTCTTCAGCAGACGGTCCACCAACTGCTCGTATGCTCCAGGTGAAGCATCCTTCACAAAGACCTGCACCTCTTCCGCACTCGGCGGTAGGCCCGTGAGATCGAGAGACACACGCCGCATCAGCATGGCTCGATCAGCCTCGGGTGAAGGTTTCAACCCTTCCTCCTTCAAGCGTTCGCGGACCAGGGCATCAATTGCGTTTCCGGTGCCCTTCGTCACCACGGGACGCTGAGGCGAGATGAAGGCCCAGTGCCCTGCATACTTCGCGCCCTGCTCGATCCAGGCTTTCACCTTCGCCTTCTCGGCATCGGTAAGTTTGAGATGCGACTTCGGTGGCGGCATCAAATCATCTTCATCATCCGAGATGATTCGCTGCCACACGTCACTGCCCGCCAGATCCCCAGGCTTCAAGGGCGTGACTCCATCGCGCTCGGCGTAGGCTGCTTCTTGCACATCAAGTCGGAGCTTGGCCTTGCGCGCCTTCTCATCGAACCCATGACAGGAGAAGCAGTTCTCCGAGAGGATGGGCCGGATGTCGCGGTTATAGTCCATCACAGGTGCCGCCAGAGCAGACGAAGTCATCAGGGCCAGGATCGGCAGAAAGGGTTTTGAATTCATAGGAAGTAAGGCGCGTGAATTAGTTCGGCTCGAATCACGATCTCGATGTGCGGTTTCACTCGGCGAGGCGTTCCAGCTTCACCTTGAGTAAGTCGTAGCCTAGCACGCGATCGAAGGCGGCCTCGTGCTCCACGCGTTCCTGGGCTTCGAGGATGGTTATCTTCTTCACACGCTCGCAGCACAAACGCAGCAACGTGCGCACGATCAATCGCGCATGAGGTGCTCCCAGGCAGAGATGCTCACCAAAGCCGAAGGACACATGGGGGTTGGGCTTGCGATCAAGCTTCACGTCACCGGCTTCAGGAAAGACCGTCTCGTCGAAGTTCGCGGACGACCAGCAGAGCGAAGCACGATCACCGGCTTTCACGGTCACACCATTGACGTTCGTCTCCGCCGGGCACACGCGCCCGATGTGCGTGAGCGGCATGAAGACGCGGAAGAACTCCTCGCTTGCCAGCGTGATGCGCTTCGGATCAGCGCGCAGGTATTCGAGCGCTTCGGGATGCTCTGCCAGATAGCCCAGCACGCACGAGATCGAGTGGATGATCGTGTCACGTCCGCCAGCGAACGCGAGATTGGCAAAGCCCATCATCTCTTCGCGTGTCAAACGGCGACCACGATACGTGGCCTGCACCAGCGCACTGAACAAATCGCCACCGGGGTTGGCCTCGGCTTCGTCAAACTTCCGGTGAAGATACTGCTCCAGCACCGTGCCTTCCTTGAACTCGCCGCCCGTCACCTTGAACACATGAATCCCCCACCCGATCCAGATCTCGCCCTCCGAGGCGGGCACATTGAGCAGGTGCGTCAGGGCGCGTGACTGGATCGGCAAGGCAAAGTCATTCACGATCTCGATGGACTCCATGCCCAGCGCCTGATCCAGCGTCCGGCTGATCAAGTCCTCCACCTGAGCCATCACCTCGGGGTCCTTCGACCGCTGGAAGAAGGGCTCCACAATCGCGCGATAGTCCGTGTGCTCCGGCGGATTGGTTTCGATGGGCAACTGACGCATCGTGCGAACTTTCTCCTCCGAAGGGATCGGCACCCGGAAGGGCGCGTCCGAGCTGAAGGTCTGCCAGTCCTTGGCAGCCTGGCGCACATCTTCGTGCCGTAGAATCATCGCGATGTTCTCTCCATGGAACGGGCATTGCAGGACGCCGCTGGCTTCACGGGCTTCTTTGAAGGGGTCTGAGTAGGCAGGCATAACGGGAAGGACGGGACCGCGCAGGATGGCATGGAGGCGCGAACTCGCGTCACTTCATTCTATACGGTCTGGAACCCTCCTTGCATTGGATGCGGTCCGCATTCTCTTGTAATTTCACCGCATGACTGGATCACGACTTCGACAAGCCTTCCTCAGCCGCCTGGACGATGCCGGGCAGTTGCTCGCGCTCTTCGACCTGCTTCCCGACGTGTCCTTTTTCATGAAGGATCGCCAGGGTCGATTCATCGCGCTCAATCAGCGCGGCTGCGACTACTGCGGCATCGCGGCCGAACGCGACGCCCTGGGGAAGACAGACCGCGACTTCTTCCCCATCGCTCGCGCCGAGGACTACATGGCCGACGATCAGGCGGTGATGAAGTCCGGCACGCCGATCTACAATCGGGTGGAGCCCGCGCCCGAAATGGCAGGCTCGCCCCGGCTCGTCGTCACCAGCAAGATTCCTTTGCGCAGCACCTCGGGGCGGATCATCGGGGTGGCAGGTTTCTCCCGTCAAGTGGAGCAGGTCAAACGAGCGCCCTCCGTGCAGAGCAAGCTAGCCAAGGCCATCGAGCATCTGCATCGCAACTACCACGAAGCCCTGCCCACCACCGCACTCGCCCGCATGGCAGGGCTCTCGGTGAGCCAGTTCGAGCGCACCTTCCGCAAAGCCTTCGGCACCAGCCCCCGGCAATACCTGCTCCGCGTGAGAGTAGAAGCTGCGTGCCGACAACTCGCCGAAACGGACGACACCATCGCGGGCATCGCCGTCGAGTGCGGCTTCTACGATCATGCCCACTTCACCCGCGCCTTCACCTCCGTGATGGGCCTGAGTCCCTCCCGCTATCGCACCGAACAACAAAACCCAGGCACTAAGCGCCGGGCACGCTGAGCCTGAGCGCACCCGCCCTCGGAGATCACTTGCCCTTCTTGCCCTTGCCAGCCGCTTTCTGCGGTGAGGTCGGATCTTCGTTCGGACTGCCGTGCCATTGCGGCGGAATGTTCTGGGCGTTACAGGCATCCCATGCTGCCACGAGTTCAGTCTCCTTCTCCGGCTTCTCGGCAGCGAGGTTCTTTTGCTCGCTGATGTCCGCATTCAAGTCGTAGAGCTGCCAGCCCGACTGCGTCTTCGCCTCCATGTCGCGCGCATCCACCAGCTTCCACTGCCCCATGCGAATCGCTTTCTGCGGCCCGAACCTCCAGGCCAGCATGTCATGCGGTGCAGCGGTGTTGGTGCCATTGAGGAAGGGAATCAGGTTCACGCCTTCCAGCTTGCTCGCGCTGTTCGCACCCGACTCGCCACCTGCCGCAGCCAGCGCCGTGGGCAGGAAGTCCAGCGTGCTCACCATCTCATGATAGACCTTGCCCGCAGGCAGCTTGCCCGGCCAGCTCACAAAGAACGGCACACGGATGCCACCCTCCCAGGTCTGGCCCTTGTCGCCACGCAGCGGGATGTTCACGCCCGTGTTGGTGGCGAAGAACGGCTTCTTGCCAGAGCCCCCGTTGTCACTCACGAAGCACACCATCGTGTCCGGGTGCTTCGCCTTCAATTCCGCAGCGATGCGCCCCAGGGCATCATCCAGCCCGATGAGCAGCGAGAGGTAGGCTCGACGCGCCGGATTCGTCACCTCCGCAGGCAGACGCGACTGATGTTTCTCAGGGATCTCCAGGGGCGTGTGCACTGCATTGAATGCCAAGTAGAGGAACCACGGCTTCTGCGTGTTCTTGTTCATGAAGGCGAGCGCCTCGTCCGTGAAAATGTCCGTCAGGTAGCCTTCCTGCGGCTCCACCGAGCGGCCCCGGTAGATCATGTTGTGCGAGTGCGCGGAACCAAACTCCGGCTCCGCATCCTTGTGCAGCAGGTAGTTGTGCCCGCCCACCAGGAAGCCAAAGAACTCATCGAACCCGCGCGACTGCGGATGATGCGCGGCATCGAATCCCTGATGCCACTTCCCGATCAGCGCCGTCGCATAGCCCGCCTCATGCATCTCGTTCGCGATCGTGCGCTCCGTCAGTGGCAGCCCCAGCTTCGCCTCATCTCCCACATGCGGGTTGAACTCATGGCCAAAGCGCGTCTGCGCCCGCCCCGTGAGGAAGCCCGCGCGCGAGGGGCTACAATACGGGGCCGTCACATACCCATTCGTGCAGCGCACCCCCGAAGCCGCCAGCGCATCAATGTTCGGCGTCGGCAGCTCTTTGCCACCATGCACACCGATGTCCGCATAGCCCAGATCATCGGCGAAGATGATGAGCACATTGGGCGATGCCGCCATCAATGATGGGCAGAGGGCGAAAAGGAGCAGGGCGAGGCGTTTCATGGGTGGAAGACCCACAGGCTGGCAGAAACCGGGAACCAATTCCATCACTTCCCGCCGTGTGTTTGGTTTCACTCACCGTCGGCCCCTCCAGTGGCGATGCCGACAGACTCACCTCCATAGCCAGTTCACTGCCCTTCATGGCTGCGAATGACTGGTAACCTAGCGCATCGCCACATTGGCGGTCATTCGCGGATCATTCGTTTTCATTCGTGTTGAAGCAGAAGCGAGTTTGCACACTTGCCTGTCTTCTTGGTGCCGTTTTCGCAACCCGCACATCTCGCTGTCGGAGCTATTGGAGTGCGGCAGTCCTGACGACCACCCCATGCCCCTCGCCCGATGGTTTCCCGCGATGAATCGTCCGGCAACCAATCGCCCCCAATGCCTCGCCCACGCCCCGACACGGGACAGGCCCACCATTTCTCGGCCATGCGACTGCTGCCCTGACCTTAGCCACTCATGCCCTGGATCAAGGATCGGCCAGCCTCAGCCCAGCGACGACCACCATTCGCCAAGGCATCCGGGCACTGCCCGGAGTCAGCCTCCACCTTGGTCAAGGGCACCCTCACCTCAGGTCAGGCCCCGTATTCCTTGACTCAGGAAACCGTTTCCTGAGTCAAGGCGAGGCGCACCTGACCCTAGGCAGACTCGTCCTGCCCGCCGTCCGCCCTCCTCTGGACCCGTCGTCAGCAGTCGGTGGTTCACGTTGAATCCCTTGTGCCACAAGGAACGCAGCGCCTCCGCTCCGCGCACGGGGATCGACTTTGCCCCTAAGAAGTCTAAAATCAGGGTCACGATTTCCTTGCCTCATCTATTGTTCTTATGGTAATTTTCACAAATACCTCTTAAGCCCCTCGCCTCCTGAGATTTCACCCAACCCACCTTTCCCCTTATGAACCCCACCAGCCACCCAGCCCCTGCCCGTGCACGGACTCACTCAGCGGAATCCCGTTCCCCTCAGCCACAGGCCACCGCGCGTCATCACGTTTCGCCCGGCGAACAACCACGCGAAGCCCGAGCCACCCAACGCGTCGCCACCCGCACCACCGCTTCCGTTCGTGCGGCACTGCCCCTGGCGATCTCCGATGACCCCACGCTCCTCCCCGGCACCGCGCAGGTCAAACTGGCACTCCAGCCCCGCACCGATGCCGAACTCATCACCTTCGCCGAAGGCCACGCCGCCGCCCTGGTGGACAATCCCCTGTTTCCCCATCCCGTCCCCAGCGTGGATGACTTCGATCACCGGCTCGCCGCCTTCGAGGCCAGCCTCACCGAGGTCGAGAACCTCCGCGTCCAGCTCCTCAATCTCACCCAGCAGAAGGACCAGCTCCGCCGCGAACTCGAAGCCACCTTCAACCAACGCGCCGCCTACATCCAGCTCGTCAGCCAGGGCAACCCCGACGCCATCGCCAGCGCTGGCCTTTCCACCCGTCGCCCCCGCATACGCACCGGCACCCTGCCCCCGCCGCAGAACCTCATCGCCAGCGTCACCCAGATCCCCGGCCAGCTCCTCCTCACCTGGGAGACCGTGCGCGGCGTCCGCAGCTTCCAGCTCGAGTGCGCCCCCATCACCGACGGCGAACCACTCCATTGGACCACCCTCTACGTCGGCGGCCAACTCAAGCACCTCGCCACCGACCTCACCCCCGGCCAACGCTACGCCTTCCGCATCGCCACCATCGGCGGCAAAGACGGCCGCAGCGCCTGGAGCCCCGTGGTGGAGAGGATGGCGGCGTGAGGTTGTCCCGTTAGGCCCCTCACCAAAGTGGCTGCGGCTTTAGCCGCATCTTCTCCCCTGATTCGGCTAAAGCCGAACCCACTTTCAACCGCCTCGCCGCCGCCGCCCTCTCCCACCGGCTGAAGTGCTCTTGAGTTTCATCTTTCATCCTTTCCCTCGGCCTCCTCGCCCGCTTCACCCCCGAGGAAGAGCGCATCGTCGCCACCCTCAGCTACCCCACCGAAGCCATCCCCGTCACCGCCACCGCCGAGATCAGCGGCGTCGATGAACCCACCACCCGCCGCGCACTCAAGCTCAGAGTGCCTTCTCAATCGGCATCCAGTGAGAAACCGCGACTTTGTTGGTGGCGAAT
>CAUJJC010000099.1 GCA_963204975.1 Verrucomicrobiota bacterium
TGAGGCGGAAGGCACCTGGGTCATCGCCTCGCTCGGCACTGACGAAGCAGTCGCCGCGATTCCAAAGAGACTGAGGCGGGCCGCCAGGTGTATTCGGCCATGAATGCCTCTTCGAAGCAGTCGCCGCGATTCCAAAGAGACTGAGGCGGCAAAGCAAATCGCGGGCGTTGGGGCCGGTGTGGCGAAGCAGTCGCCGCGATTCCAAAGAGACTGAGGCGGCTTACTTCGTGGACATCCCGCTTTTCGAAGACGCGGAAGCAGTCGCCGCGATTCCAAAGAGACTGAGGCGGTCCGCACCGTATGCCGAGCTGGAGTTGCAGCGGCTGAAGCAGTCGCCGCGATTCCAAAGAGACTGAGGCGGATGGATCAGTCGATTGCTGATCTCTACGCTGCTCGAAGCAGTCGCCGCGATTCCAAAGAGACTGAGGCGGGCACCACCTGCCGTGGCACCTGCTGCCGTCGTGCGAAGCAGTCGCCGCGATTCCAAAGAGACTGAGGCGGTCGTTGCCTTTGAGATTCAGCCCACGGAAAGCGCGAAGCAGTCGCCGCGATTCCAAAGAGACTGAGGCGGGAATTGGGGCACCTCGTGACCAGCCCGAACCAGGGCGCTAGAACGAGGGGCATTGCTGTCAAGACTCTTGTGGAAATCGGACTCGGTCTAGCGCCCTGGTTCGGGCCGCTGGAGAAGTGAGGACGGAAGTCGGGCTGAGGTTGCCCGGGCTCTCGGACTGCTTTCCGAGCGGTGTGGCCGCGCAGGATGATTTTGTCGGCAGAGGGGAGGCCCTTGGCTCAGCCGACGGTCTCGATCCAGGCGCTGGAGGGGTAGCTGCCGAGGACTTTGACTTGGACCTGGGAGGCGCGGAGTTCCTGGATGGTCTGGGCGAGGCTGGGCTCTTCGGCGTGGCCGCTGACTTCGACGAAGAAGCGGGCGGCTTTGCCCACGGTGCTGGCGTGGGCGAGGCGGCTCTCGATCATGCGGACATTGACGCCGTGGCGGGCGAAGGATTCGAGGAGGTGGCTGAGGGCTCCGACCTGATCGGGCACTTCGAGGAAGAGCATGGTGCTATCGTCGCCAGTGGGGCCGCTGGAGCGCTGGCCGAGGATGATGTAGCGGCTGCGGGCGTCGTCCTCGCCTTTGACGAGCATTTGCGCGCAGATCTGGAGGGTGGAGTCGGCGAACTGATCGAGGGTGTGATGGACGGCTCCCTGGGTGGAGTGCTCGATGGGGAGGACGCCGTAATCGGCTTCCTTGGCGGCGATGCGATCAAACACGGCCTGGGCGCTGGTCTCGGGGAGGTAGGCGACGCCATGGCCGAACTTGCTGAGGGCGACCTGGTGGGTGCGTGATCCGGTGGGGCCGAGGTAGGCGATGCTGAGGGGGTGCTCGAGGGCGAGGGCGGCGGACATGACCTCGCGATAGATGGCGCGGATGGAGCGCTCGGGGAGGCGGCCTTGCTGCTCAAGATTGAGCGCGACGAGCTTGCGCAGGAGCTTTTCTTCCCGCTCGGGGGCGTAGATTTCGAGCCCGGCGCGGTGCTTGATTTCGCCCACGATATTGACGCACTCGGCGCGCTCGTTGAGGAGGCGAAGAAGCTCTTTGTCGATGGCGTCGATCTTGTGCCGGACTTCTTCGAGTGTCATGGGGCTCTCGGGGTGGTTACTCGGCGGAGGTGGTGGGCTCGACGGCTCCAAGGGTGAGCTGCTGGGGCGGGGACTCGGCGGGGGCGGCGGTCGCGGTCTCTGGGGAGGGCAGCTTTACGCGGCGGAGTTCGCCTGCGTTGGGGAGGTCATCGACGGAGCGGATGGCGAAGTGCTCGAGGAAGTTTTCGGTAGTGCCATACAGCATGGGTTTGCCGGGGAGTTCGGCGCGGCCTTCGGCCTTGACCAGGCCGCGATCCAGGAGCTGCTGCACCATGGCATCCACGGAGACGCCGCGGACGGCTTCGATGCCGGCCTTGGTGATGGGCTGGCGGTAGGCGATGATGGCGAGGGTCTCCAGGGCGGGCTGGCTGAGGCGCTGGGGTTTCTTGCCGGGGTAAAGGGAGCGGCACCACTCGGCATACTCGGTGCGGGCGCAAAGCCGCCAGCCGGTGCCGCGCTCGGCGACGGTGAAGGCGCGGCCTTCGCGCTCGTAGCCTGCGATGAGGTCCTGGAGGGTCTGGGCGATCTGCTCATCGGAGACGTTGGTCAGGGGGGCGGCGGCGGTGACTTCGTCGCCATTCCCGGCCTCGACGATCTCCTTGGCCGTTTCGCGGACGGCACGGCCCATGAGTTCCACGCTCAGGGGTTCCTGATACGAGAAAAGCAGTGCCTCGATGATCTTGATAAGCTCCATGAAAAGGGGGCCGACTATCAAGCGAGCACGGGCGGAGAGTCAAGCCCAGTGGCGGAAGAGTTCGGTCCCGGATGGAGTCGCTGAGTTGGATCGCAACCCTGCCTTGGCTGATCCTTGCGCAATGATTTGTTCGTCAAACGCCTGTGCTTGCGTAGGATTCGGGCCATGTTCACCGGTCTCGTCGAATCCACCGCCCACGTCATCGCCATCCAACCCCGTGCCGATGGGGCGCGGCTGGAACTCAAGGTGGGGGCCCTGGCGGCGGAGGTTCGCCCAGGGGACAGCCTTGCGGTGAATGGCTGCTGCCTGACGGCCACGGAGATTCACGGGGAGAGTATCGCCTTTGACCTCCTGGGGCAGACGCTCCGGGTGACCTCACTGGGCGATCTCGGGGTGGGGGACCTGGTCAATATCGAGCGCGCCATGCTCGCGGGCTCCCGGCTGGGCGGGCACTTTGTGCAGGGGCATGTGGATGGCACGGTGAAGATTCTGGCGTGGCGTGAGGACGGGGCGGACTGGCGGCTGGAGGTGGAACTGCCTGCGGAGGCGCGCGGGCTGGTGATCCCCAAGGGCTCGATTTGCCTGGATGGCATCTCTCTGACAGCAGCGGAGGTGAGCGCGGATCGCGTCACCTGCTTCATCATTCCCCACACTCGCGCGGTGACGCACCTGAGCACGAAGCACGCGGGCCAGCGGATGAATGTGGAATGGGACATGCTGGCCAAGCACGTCCGAGAGCTAGTGCGCCTGGAACTTCAACATCAGAAGCTATGAACCATCCTCCTCCCATCCCCTTCGGTGATCCCCACAAGGTCGATCAAGAGAACAAAACGGCGGTCAAGAAGGGCATCCTCTTTGGCTGCGGCGGCTGCGCGCTCGTCGGAGCTGCGGGCCTCGTTTTTGTCGCTGCCATCGTGGTGATCATCCTGACCAGCATGAGCGGCAGCGAGGTCTGCACGCAGGCGGTGGCGCGTGCCCAGTCATCGGCCCGAGTGCGGGCTGCCTTGGGCCAGCCCATCGAAAAGGGCTGGTGGGTGACGGGAGGGATCAACACCTCCAGCTCGACCGGCGATGCCGATGTCAATCTCCCGATCAGTGGTCCCAATGGCAGCGCCACGATTCACGCCGAGGCTACGAAAGCGAACGGCGTATGGACCTTCTCCATCCTCACCGTGACGCTGGAGGATGGGACGGTGGTGGACCTGCTGGCGAATGACACGGCGCTGCGACTACAGGCGGGCGAGCAGCTTCTCATGCATGCCATCGAAGCCGCCATTGCTGAACACCACGATCACGTCGCCTGAGCGAGTGGATGCCTTCAGGCGCTCGATGATGGCATCGGTGCCGGGCTCATAGTAGCACTCGCGTCCGGCGGCATTGACCTCGCGCATGACCTGCTCGGGATCGAGCCGCAACTCGACGGGCACCTTCTCAATCGCATTGATCGCGGCGAGCACGGAGCCATCCGCTGCCTTGAGCGCTTCGATCAGATCGTTCTGCAAAACCTTGCGTCGGCTGGTGTTGGAGCGGGGCTCAAACAACGCCCACAAGCGGCGGCCTGCGTAGCGCTGGCGCAGGCCCTTGAGCGTCTCGCGGATGGCCGTCGGATGATGGCCGAAGTCGTCGATGATCGTGATGCCGTTCTTCTCGCCGCGCTCGGTCTGGCGACGCTTCACGCCCCGGAAGCTGGCGAGGCCGGTGCGAATCTCCTCATCGCTCAAGCCACCAAAGCGCGCCGCACTGATCGCCATCGCGGCATTGCGCACGTTGAACTCGCCAATCATGGGCACGCTGAACGCGATGCCATTGAGCGTGAAGTCTGTGCTCTCGACCTTCGCTGCCGTGATGGCGATGCGCACATCACAAGCCTCGCCCGTGCCGACGGTCTGCGTCGGAGCCGGGCACTTCTCTTTGACCTTGAGCGAGTTCGCGCAGTCGCCATTGATCAGCACGAGGCCGTTGCGCGGCACTTGCAAAGTCATGCGCTGGAAGGCGAGGATGATCTCATCGAGATCGTCGAAGATGTCCGCGTGATCGAACTCCACGTTGTTCACGATGGCGCACTCGGGCAGGTAGTGGAGGAACTTGGAGCGCTTGTCGAAAAAGGCGGTGTCGTATTCATCGCCTTCGATCACGAAGTGCGGTGAGTCTTTGAAGCGGGCACCCACGGTGAAATTGTCCGGCACGCCGCCGATCATGAAGCCGGGGTTGCGCCCCGCGCTCTCGAATAGCCAGGCGAGCATGGAGGTCGTCGTCGTCTTCCCATGGGTGCCGGTGACCACGAAGCTGCGCTTGCCCTGGATGACATGGCGCTTGAGCAGGCCCGCCATGCTATCGAAGACGCGCTTCTCTTCGAGCACCGCTTCCACTTCGGGATTGCCACGCGAGATCGCATTGCCTACCACGATCACGTCGGCCTCGGCGGGCAAGTTTTCGGGCTTGTAGCCGATCCGGGTCTGGATGCCCTGCGATTCCAGCAGGGTGGACATGGGTGGGTAAACCGCGTTGTCGGAGCCTGTGATCGTGTGGCCCTGGGCCTGAAGGGCGGCAGCTGTGGAACCCATCGCCGTGCCAGCGATGCCGATGAAATGAAAGTGTTTGCG
Organism: Verrucomicrobiota bacterium; assembly: GCA_963204975.1. GTDB lineage: Bacteria > Verrucomicrobiota > Verrucomicrobiia > Verrucomicrobiales > Verrucomicrobiaceae > JAEUHN01. The sequence continues at coordinate 4,939 of CAUJJC010000099.1, forward strand.
CTTGCTCATGTGCGGACCCGGCCCAGGGGACAGGGAGCGCGCGTTATAGAACGTCCGGGCGAGCGACGCAATCAGGGATCGTGGGCTTCGTCACGCCACCCTCACGAGCGCGGACTCACTTCACTCGTGAGGCAGCAGGCGCTCCCAGAGGGAATCATTCATGAGCACATTGGTCACGAAGTCGCGGCTTGTGGTGGCTGCGGAGGCTTTTTCCTCCGCTTGCAGCGGAAGATCGATCCTGAAATTCACCCCGGTGCCTTCGGAATTACTGCCCGAGATCTGGCCCCCGAGGTGATAAACGAGGAAGTAAACCCCCATCAAGTTGAGCCCAAAATCAGGCGGGCCATCGGTGCGAATGAAGAAAGGATCGAAGACCGCGCGAAGGGTGTCTGGAGGCAGGCCGGGACCATCATCACGGAAGACGATGTGCAGGCTGGGGTCCTTCTCGGCGGCTTGATTGGCCGTGACGGCGAGGGACACGGATGAACCGGGGAAGAGCATCCCGAGTTCACAGCGCAGCAGGAGATCAAAGATCTTCTCAAACTTCTGCGGATCGGCCGAGAGATTGGGAAGGGGGCGAGTGATGTCGAGCTTCAAGTCGATGCCACGCCCACTGAGTTCCTTCCGGTAGTTCTCCGTGATCGTATCGAAAAGCGC
>CAUJJC010000100.1 GCA_963204975.1 Verrucomicrobiota bacterium
GGCGCTCAGCGCCGGATGCTCGGCGGGCACTTCGGGGAAGAGGCGGCGCATTACGGGGGACAGCGCGCGCACGATGATTTCCAGCAGGCCCGCCTTCTCCATCACGCGCAGCACGCCGAGCCAAAACATCATCATACCGGCCATCGGCAGCGCGATGTTCATGACGGCTTTCTCTGCCATCTTGAGGCACTCGGCGATCACACCGCTGTCGCCAGTGAAGCGCCCCAGCAGGCCCGCGACGAGCAGTCCGCTCACGATGAGGAAGGTCCAGATGTAGTTCAGCATGGGCGGCGAGTAGAGACGCGGACGCCGCACATGCAAGTCAGCGAAAAGAAATCCTCTGTGCCTCTCTGTGCCCTCTGTGGTTGATCCATCGGCATTCACCACAGAGATCACCGAGAAACACAGAGGATGGACTGACAGGCTCGTCATTCGCCATGCGTTTGGTTCGCCTCGCATGAAACGTGTTCTCCTTCTCGCTCTCGCCTTTGCCTCAGCCCACGCGGCAGAGGTCCTCGAAGTCGCCCCTGGCAACGAAGCCGTCCTGCCCGGTGGCAAGGAAGCCGATGGCATCATCGGTGACTTCCTGCTTCGCTCGGACAAGGTGGAGGCCGTGGTGTCGCAGAACGCTCCGCTTCGCCGCGCCAACATGAGCACCTTCTACGGCGAGGATGGTGTGACACCGGGCTGTCTCTTCGACCTGACGCTCAAGGGCACGAACAACGACCAGCTCATCTGCTTTGGCCCCTGCGGGCATGGTCCTGTGAGTTATGTGAAAACCGTGCCGTCGAAGAACAAGGACGAGGCCACCGTGGAAGCCGTGACCACCGCCGCGAAGAACGGCGGCGTCTTCAAACTCAATATCTACAAAGTGCGCGATGGCGTGCAGGGCATCTTCATCACCACCATCCTGCGCAACGAATCCGACAAGGAGCAGGAGGTGGCGACGAAGAACGACTTCTCCCGTTTCGAGAAAACCGGCACCGTCGAAGGCGGCGTCACCTATGCCGATGCCGTCGATCCAGCGGACAAGGCTGGCTATGCGTTCGTGACGCTGAAGCTCGAAGGCACCGAGAAGGAAGGCGGCAACGTCAAGATCGCACCGGGCAAGGAAGTGGTCATCCAGCGCTTCATGGCCGTGGGCCGCTCGCCTGCGGAGGCGGTGGGGCTTTGCCTCGAAGCCAAGGGTGAGAAGACGGGCACGATCGAAGCCACGCTGCTCGACGAGGCGGGCAAGCCACTCGTCAGCGGCGCGCTCATGATTCCCTTTGGGAAGAACGAGCTTCCGGCTTATCCCGATGCGAATGGCAAGGCGACCGTGAAGGTAGCGCCGGGCAAGAAGAGCGTGAGCGTGGTGGACATGGGGAGGTCCAGTTTTGCCGCCGAGATCAGTGTGGGCGAAGGTGCGACCGTGCCGGTGAATACGAAACTCGCTGCCGCCTCCCGCATCCGCTTCGACATCACGGACGCGAGCGGCAAGAGCATCCCGTGCAAGGCGATGTTCAAGTCTTTGACCGAAGGCGTGAAGCTCGATCTCGGACCCAAGATGCGTGCGCATGGCTGCGTCGATCAGTATCACAGCGAGAAGGGGCAGTTCACGGTGCAGGTGCCGACGGGCAAGTATCAGGTGCGCGTGGTGCGCGGCGGCGAGTTTTCTTCCATCGCAAAGGAAGTCGATGTCGCGCAGGGCGCCGAGGTCGTGGTGCAAGGCCAGCTCAAGCGCGTGGTCGATTCCACTGGCTGGGTGACGAGCGACTTCCACAATCACAGCACGCAGTCCGGCGACAACATCTGCGGCACCGACGACCGCCTCATCAACATCGCTGCCGAGAACCTCGAGTGGTGCCCCACCACGGAGCACAACCGCCTCTACGACTGGCTGCCGCACATGCAGCGCCTCGGATTGACCGAGTATTTCGCCACCGTCCCCGGCATGGAACTCACCGGCAGCCGCCAGCACTTCAACAGCTTCCCGCTCACGCCCAAACCCCGCACGCAGGACGGCGGAGCACCCGTGTGGAACGACGATCCTCGCATCACCGCGATCACGCTGCGCCGCTGGCAGGGCGAGATCGCGAACCGCTGGATCCAGTTCAACCATCCCGACCTGAGCAACATGTTCATCGACCGCGACAGCAATGGCGTGGCCGACGGCGGCTTCGTCGGTGTGGGCAGCTTGATCGACGGCACCGAGACTCAGAACGGCAACGAGACGAACATCCTCGCCGACGTGCCCTTCATCATCAGTCGCAAGCCGGGCACCATCGCGGCCAAGGCCAGCCCGGTGCGCGAGTTCATCTGGCGGCAACTCTTGAATCAGGGCGTGCGCGTCACCGCCATCGGCGTCGCGGATGCACACACGGTGTATGACAACGGCGTCGCTGGCTGGCACATCTATCTCAAGAGCCCGACGGACACGCCGAAGGAACTCAACTGGGACCTCCTCGCCCCGCACGCCAAGTCCGGACACGTCATCGTCACCAATGGCCCCTTCCTCGAAGTCACCACGCCCGGTGGCAAGACCGCCGGCGACGACGTTCGCTCCGACGGCGGCACCACGCTGCACGTCAAAGTGCAGGGCAACGACTGGATCGACATCGACCGCATCCAGGTGCTCGTGAATTCCCGCCCTGATCCGAAGCTAAACTTCACCCGCGTTACGCATCCGGAAATGTTCAAGACCGGCGTGGTGAAGTTCGACCAAAAGATCGAAGTGCCACTTCAAGCCGACGCGCATCTCATCGTCGTGGCGATGGGCGAGAACAGCACGCTCGAAGGCGGCTACGGCACCAGCGCCCAGGCCAAGATGAAACCCTGCGCCTACAACAACCCCATCTACGTCGATGCCGACGGCCATGGCTTCAAGCCCAACGGCGACACCCTCGGCTACGAACTGCCCGTGGGCGGCATGAGCGCGGACAAGGCGAAGCTGCTGCTCGACAAAGACGCGCCGAAGCCAGCGGCGAAGTAAAACTCATCACGTCAGTTCAGGCCCGTCGAGTGTGTTCTCGGCGGGCCTTTTCTTTTTTACGGAACGAGCACCTGGGCACTGGACACAAAAACGCCGCCTGGCTGGGTGAGCAGCGAGGCGGCGGTGAAGGGGTGGTGCTTGGGGTTACGGAGCGATCACTTGGGCGGAGGTGCCGTCGGTGTAGGTGACGTAAATCAGGAGGCGTCCGGTGTTGTCGAGGACGGGGAGTTCCCAGGGGCGGATGTCCATGCCGGAGCCGGGGAGGTCGATGTTGGCGACGGTTTTGCTGCCTTGGCTGGTGCTCATGCTGTCGCCGGTCCGCAACACGAGGACGGGGGCGGCTCCGTTGGTGCTGCGCCAGATGCCTTTGTTGTTGGCGGCGGTGGTGCCGCCGCCGGTGACGGTGCCGATGTAGGCGAGGTAGCCGTTGGGGCCGCCGCTGGCTCCGCTGACGACGGGGTGGTCAAGGCTGGCGTGGGTGGCT
>CAUJJC010000101.1 GCA_963204975.1 Verrucomicrobiota bacterium
GGCATTTCCGCCTCCGCTTATCGTGACGACCTCACCCAGGCAGCCAAAACCGCCAAAATCACCTGGGACGAAAATCTGCTCCGCCATAGCTACGGCAGCTACCGCCTCGCTCAGATCAAGAACGCCGCCCAAGTCGCCGAGGAAATGGGGAATAGTCCTCAAGTCGTGCGCACGCACTACCAGAACCTCGTGCGCCCCGAGGTAGTCGCAGACTACTGGAAGATCACGCCCGAACGTATCACGGGCAAGGTGCTGGCCTTTACTGCCAGGACCAAACGCAGAGCTTCGTGATTCGGGAGGAACCGCAAGAACCAACCGGCTCTGTTGCTATTGGCGGAAGGGCTCGGTCCGTCATGATCAAAGAACTGGTTCTGATCCAAGCTGTGAACTCAGTCATCGGACATGGACGGCAGGATTCGCCAAATGCCACGGCGTGAATGATCTTCCTGGAGGGATTTTTTCTACGATAGCCTACGCCGAGGTTGCGGTTCATCGCGGCGGCGGTCAATTACGCACCTGCCCTTCCACACATGCAGATCATCGACAATATCAACCAGCTCCTCGGGGACGATCTGAAGAAGACGATTCCTGCGGGCTCCCGACTGCGAATCGCGGCATCGTGTTTCTCGATCTATGCCTACGAGGCCCTGAAGGCGGAACTGGAGAAGGTGGAGGCGCTTCAGTTCATCTTCACCTCGCCGACCTTTGTTCCCAATCAAGTCACCGACAAGCTGCGGAAGGAGCACCGGGAGTTTCACATCCCCAAGCTTACCCGCGAGCGCAGTCTCTACGGCACGGAGTTTGAGGTTCGCCTGCGCAACGAGCTGACTCAAAAAGCCATTGCCAAGGAGTGTGCGGAATGGATGCGGCGAAAGGCGCAGTTTCGATCCAATCGCACGCAGGCTCCCATGCAGCAGTTCATCACGGTCGATGCTGGCGACGCGAAAGCGGCCTACATGCCGCTGCATGGCTTCACCGCCGTGGACCTCGGTTATGAAAAGGGCAATGCCGTGTCGAACTTCGTGATGAAGGCGGACGATGCAGGTGCCACCGGCACCTGGCTGTCTCTCTTCGATCAGATTTGGAACGACAAGAACAAGCTCGAAGACGTTACCGAAAAGCTCTGCGAGCACATCGCGTCCATCTACCAGGAGAACTCGCCCCAGCGCATCTACTTCCTGATGCTCTACAACATCTTCAGTGAGTTTCTGGAGGACATCAACGCTGACGTTCTGCCGAATGATCTCACGGGTTATCAGGACAGCCTCATCTGGAAGAAGCTCTTCAATTTCCAGCGCGATGCCGCCACCGGCATCATCAACAAGCTGGAGACCTACAACGGCTGCATCTTGGCCGACAGCGTGGGCCTTGGGAAGACCTTCACGGCGCTCGCCGTCGTGAAATACTACGAGCTGCGGAACAAATCCGTCCTCGTGCTCTGCCCGAAGAAGCTTGCCGACAACTGGCAGACCTACAAAGGCAACAACGTCACCAACATCTTCCTCAAAGACCGCTTCGGTTACGATGTGCTCTGCCACACGGACCTGCTTCGTGATCGCGGTTACTCCTTGGGCACCGATCTGCGGAAGGTAAACTGGGGCAATTACGACCTCGTGGTCATTGATGAATCGCACAACTTCCGCACCAATGACCCTTACCGCGAGCGCGAGACTCGTTACCAGCGCCTGTTGAACGAAGTCATCCGCCAGGGCGTGAAGACGAAGGTTCTCATGCTTTCGGCCACGCCGGTAAACAATCGCTTCTCCGACCTGAAGAACCAGCTCGCCCTCGCCTACGAAGGCGATCCTGAGAACCTCAACTCGAAGCTCCGAACCGAGAAGGATGTGGATGAGATCTTCAGGCGAGCGCAGGCGGCTTTCACGACTTGGTCGAAGCTGCCTGCGGAAGAACGCACACCGGCTGCCATTTTGGGAGCCTTAGACTTCGATTTCTTCGAGCTGTTGGACAGCGTGACGATTGCACGCTCACGCCGCCACATTCAGACCTACTACGATACGAAGGACATCGGGCAGTTCCCTGAGAGGTTGAAGCCCATCTCCCACCACTGCCCGCTGACACACCGAACGGATGTCATTGGCTTCAATGAAATCTTTGAGCGCCTCACGCTGCTTACTCTCGCGGTTTACACGCCGTCGGCCTTTCTTCAGCCCAGCCGCTTGTCCAAGTATGAGCTGGCCCCGGATGAGAGCGAAGGCGGGGCCTCAAACCTGGGGCAGGCGGGCCGCGAGAAAGGCCTGCAATCCCTCATGACCGTGAACCTGCTCAAGAGGCTGGAAAGCTCCGTGCATTCCTTCCGTTTGACCTTGGAGAGTCTGGCAAGGAACCATGAGCAGACCTTGAAGAAGATCGCTGCCTTTGAGAAGTCGGGCAAAGCGGCGACCTTCTCAGACATCTCACAGTCTTTTGCCGAGGCGGACCCCGAAGACGAGGATGATCTGCCTGATCCCGAGGAGTTGGGAAACATGGACCGTATGGAAATCAGCCTGGAGGACATGGACCTCCCGCGCTGGAAGGCGGCTCTGGAGACAGACCTTCATCTCATCGAGGAGCTGTTGAGGGAGATGCGCAAAGTAACGCCGTCGGATGACACCAAGCTCCAGCACCTCAAAACCACCATCCTGAGCAAGCTCGCCTCCCCCATCAATCCGGGGAACAAGAAGGTGATCGTCTTCACGGCGTTTGCTGATACCGCGCAATACCTCTTCCAGCATCTGGCACCTTTCTTCAAAAAGGGGCAGCATCTGGACACCGCCATGGTCATCGGTGGCAACCGCACAGACAGCACGCTGACCAAAAGTTACGACTTCCAGTCGCTGCTCACCTTGTTCTCGCCTCTCTCGAAGGAAAAAGCAGCCATCCTGCCCAAGGAGCCCGCGGAAATCGACATCCTCATTGCCACGGACTGCATCAGCGAGGGGCAGAACCTTCAGGACTGCGACTACCTCATCAATTACGACATCCATTGGAATCCGGTCCGCATCATCCAGCGCTTCGGGCGTGTGGATCGCATCGGCTCACGAAACAAGAGCATCCAGCTCGTCAATTACTGGCCGGACATCACCCTCGACGAATACATCAATCTCAAAGACCGTGTGGAAAGCCGCATGGTCATTGCCGATGTCACCGCCACCGGCGATGACAACCCCCTCGACTCCAAGGCCAACGATGTCGCCTACCGCCGGGAGCAGCTTCGCAAGCTTCAGGACGAGGTCATTGAGCTGGAGGACCTGAAAACCGGCATTTCCATCACCGATCTCGGGTTGAATGACTTCCGCATGGACTTGGTGAACCAAGTTCGCGAGCACGGGAACATGGAATCCCTGCCGAATGGCATGCACGCGGTGGTTCCGGCCGATCCGGCACGCGGATTGCATCCCGGTGCCATCTTTGCGCTGAGAAACCGGAACGATGGGGTGAACATCAACAAGCAGAACCGCCTGCATCCCTATTACCTCGTTTACATCGCCCAAGACGGCAGCGTGTTGGTCAATCATACTGAGCCGAAGCGCTTGCTCGACCTCGCCCGTGCCGCCTGCAAGGAACGGGCTGAGCCCGTGCCGGAGGCTTACCAGCCCTTCAACAAGGCCACGAAGGACGGCCGGAAGATGGATGCCTATTCCAACCTGCTCAGCACGGCCATTCGTTCCATGATCGAGCTGAAGGAGGAAAAGGACATCGACAGCCTGTTCTCCGGCGGCAAGACCAGTGCCCTGCTCAACACCATCAAAGGCTTGGAAGACTTTGAGCTGATTGCCTTCCTCGTGGTTCAGCCAACCGCCTGAGTCCCATGTTCGCCTATCCCAAGCAGGCTGAGTTCAATCGCGTGGTTCCCAAGACCAAGATCTTTGCCCATGCGCGGGCCGGACGGCGGTTGAAGGATTTGTTTTCGGCCCAGGTGGAGCAGATCGTGTGGAAATACAAACTGGCCCCGGAAACCATCAATCTGCCTGCCAGGGCGGGCATCAGCGAGATTCAGGTGTTTGAACTCACGCTCAAGACGGCGGAATTCGACGGGGACATCCTCACCACCATCGACAAGGCGATCCCGTTCCCCCTGCTGTTCCAGCTTGTGCATGGCGACCGCATCCGGTTTGCCGCCGCCTACAAGCGCCCCAGCGAGGCGGATTCCGCCAAATGGGTCATCGAAGCCAATTTCCACACGGATTGGTTTCATCCTTCATCCCTCATCCTTCATCCTTTGCCCGTCAGTCTCGATCTCGCCGCTCTGCATGAGCAACTCGTTCGCCAGCACCTGCCTCTGCCAGCGCGACCGGGGGAAAGCCTGCGGGATCAGGTGGCTCGTTTCCTCGCCATCCAGACGAAAGAAAAGCAGTGCCAGCAGCTCGACACCCGCCTAAAACAGGAAAAGCAGTTCAACCGCAAAGTGGAGCTTAATGCCGCCCTGCGCACCCTTCGGCAGGAGGTCGCTGCCCTAGCATCTTTGTCGTGAACATTCGAGGCGCTAAACTCATTGTCTTTCATTTTCAGCCCATTTTGGTGCACAACCTCTTTCTCAGTGCATCCGTGAACGCCAAACCCATTTGTTGATCAAAAATATCGAAATATTGACATCAAATACCTTTGGCGCTTATCATCGACCACAGAATGAAAGGCAATTCCTTCGATTTCAGCCAGGCCGTCTCCTATCATGCCGGGGCGTTTCCACCGCCTGCGATTGATTATGCCCAGGTCATGGAGCCTTTGCTCCGTGCCACCGATTCGCTTGCTCGCTTTGACCAGATGCTCAAGGCCATGCACAACAGCGAGATCCTCCTCGCCCCTCTGCGCAACCAGGAAGCCGTCATCTCCTCCCGCATGGAGGGCACCATCAGCACCATGGATGAGATTCTCCAGTATCAGGCCGAGCACGCCGAGGCGGAGACTTCCACCGAGGTCCGCTCGGAGGTCATTGAGACCATCCTCTACCGCCGGGCACTGAATGCTGCCCAGAAGCAGCTCCAGGATGGCTACCCGCTCAGCGCTTCGCTGGTGAAAAGCATGCACCGTCAGCTCTTGTCTTTTGGACGGGGTGCCAACAAGTCCCCGGGCCAGTTCAAGCAGGAGCAGAACTTCATCGGCGACAAAGGCTCCCGCATCATCCGCTTCATTCCCATCAGCCCCGAGCAGTTGACCGGCGGCATCGAGGCCCTGTTTGCCTTCATTGGCGCAGGGCCGCAGCCACCGCTTTTGCGCACCGCCTTGGCCCACCTGGAGTTTGAGGCTCTGCACCCCTTTGAGGATGGGAATGGCCGCGTCGGTCGCATCCTTGTCACCCTCATGTTGTGGAAATCAGGCCTCATTTCCGCCCCGCACTTTTACATCAGCCGCTACTTTGAGGAGCACAAGGACGACTACATCCACCTCATGCGCGAGACCTCCCGCACTCGCACCTGGGAGCCCTGGTGCGCCTTCTTCCTCACCGCCGTGGAGCAGCAGGCCCAGCACAATCTCACCGTCGCCGAGTCCATCCGCTCCCTTTACGAGGAGATGAAGTCCCGCTTCGCCGCCAGCCTCTCTTCCAAGTGGGCCGTGCGCGCGCTCGACTTCATCTTTGCGAACCCCATCTTCCGCAACAGCAGCTTCACCAGGGACAGCGGTATTCCTGCTGCCACCGCTGCCCGGTTTACCCGAGTCCTTCAGGAGGAAGGCCTGCTCCAAGTCGTCCGCCCAGCCGCAGGACAACGCCCTGCCACCTATCGCTTCGAGCCCCTCATGGAGCGCGTGAGAGTTTAATGATGAAGGATGAAGGATGAATTATGAAGGATGAAATGAAGCTGAAAATGCACACGCCGGACCTCACGGCCCAGAACATCGAAAAACTCGCCGCCCTGTTCCCGAATTGCCTCACGGAGACCACGGATGCCACGGGGAAGCTCAAGCGGGGGATCGACTTCGACCAGCTCCGCCAGGAACTCTCTGACCATGTGGTGGAGGGGCCGCGTGAGCGGTATCACCTGGACTGGCCCGGCAAGCGGGAGGCCCTGCTGGCGGCCAATGCCCCCATCGCCAAGACCCTGCGCCCCTGCCGGGAGGAGAGCGTGGACTTCGACACCACCAAGAACCTCTTCATCGAAGGCGACAACCTCGATGCCCTCAAGCTGCTACAGGAAACCTACCTCGGGAAGGTGAAGCTGATCTACATCGACCCGCCTTATAACACGGGGAATGATTTCATTTATGATGATGATTTCGCTGAAAACACTGAAGCCTATAAACAGCGTTCAAATCAGCGAGACGAGAGCGGAAATAGGATGGTTGCGAACACAGAGTCGAACGGGAGATTCCACTCCGATTGGTTGACGATGATGTATGCTCGCCTGAAGCTAGCGAGAAATCTGTTGCGAGAGGATGGCGCAATATTCATCAGCATCGACGATGGAGAGGCTCGCAATATCAGGGTCATTTGCGACGAAATTTTTGGAGAAGAAAACTTCGTTGTGCCGGTCATTTGGCAGAAGCGGATAACCCCGGAGAATCGAAGAGCGTTCTCCTTTGAGCACGACTACATTCTCTGTTACGCGAGGTCGGCAGAGGTGTTCCGCGAGACGCGGAGATTGCTACCGCTTACGGACGAAGCGCGAGCAAGGTATCGTAACCCCGACAACGATCCACGAGGGGACTGGCTTTCGGTGCCTGCCATCGCGCAGGCAGGACATGCAACGAAGTCACAGTTTTACAAATTGGAGAGCCCCAATGGGCGTCTTTTAGACCCGCCTGCTGGTTGTTGTTGGCGATATTCAGAGGCGCGGATGAAGCAGGAAATCGCTTCCAATAGCATATGGTTCGGTGCAGACGGCAACGGTGTTCCGCGGATCAAACGTTTCCTCAACGAAACCCGCCAAGGGTTAACACCATCGACAATTTGGACAGCAGACGATGTTGGGTCGAACGAGCAGGGTAAGCGCGATCTAAGTTCGCTGTTTGGCGGAGAAGTGTTGTTTGATAGTCCGAAGCCTCCGTCGCTGATCCAGCGCATTCTCGACATTACCACTGAAGCGTCGGAGACCGCAATTGTGGTCGATTTTTTCGCTGGTTCCGGAACATCGGCTCATGCGGTTTTTGCGCAGAACAGTAGGGACGGGGGAAATCGACAGTGGATCCTAGTTCAGCTCCCTCAGCCACTGAGCGAAGAAACCAGTGAGGAAACAAAAGCTGCCGAGCTATGTCGCAGTCTTGGAGCGCCTTCGACCCTATCAGAAGTTACCAAGGAGCGCATCCGCCGAGCCGGAACCAAGATCAAAGCCGAGAACGCCACCACGGCCCCCAACCTCGACATCGGCTTCCGCGTGCTGAAGATCGACACGTCCAACATGAAGGACGTGTATTACGCGCCGGATGAGGTGAAGCAGGATCAGCTCGAACTACTGACGGACAACATCAAGGAGGATCGCACACCGGAAGACCTGCTCTTCCAAGTGCTGGTGGACTGGGGCGTGGATCTGGCCCTGCCGATCACCCAGGAGACGATTGCTAAGAAGAAAGTCTTCTTCGTGGATGGCAATGCCCTGGCGGCCTGCTTTGACCCGAACATCACCGAGGAGCTGGTGAAGGAACTGGCGGAGAAGAAGCCCCTGCGTGCCGTCTTCCGCGACAGCAGCTACGGCAGCGACAGCGTCAAAATCAACGTGGAGCAGATCTTCAAGCTCCTGAGCCCCGGCACGGAACTGAAGTCCCTGTAAGCCATGAAACCGGAAGAACTCAAAACCCTGCTGGAAGGCCTGATCTCAGATTGGGAGGGGGAGGTCGTGGAGTTCAAGCAGGCGGGGAACGACTTCGATACGGACAAAATCGGCCGTTACTTCTCCGCCCTGTGCAATGAGGCCAACCTGCGGGATGTGGAGCGCGGCTGGCTGGTGTTTGGCGTGGACAACCAGAGCCGCGCCGTGGTGGGCACGGCTTACCGCACGGAGAAGGAACGGCTGAACGGCCTGAAGCAGCAGATCGCCAACGATACGGAGCCGGGGGTTACCCTGCGGGACATCCATGTGCTGGATCACCCGCAGGGCCGGGTGGTGCTGCTGGAGATCCCTGCCGCACCGCTGGGCATCCCCATCGCCTGGAAGGGCCACTACTACGCCCGGGCCGGGGAGAGCCTGGCCCCTCTGGGACTGGACAAGCTGGATGAAATCCGGGCGCAGACTCTCAGTGCGGACTGGACCGCCCAAATCGTGGAAGGCGCGGGCCTGGACGATCTGGACCCTGCGGCACTGAAGCGGGCGCGGGATGGCTTTGCCCTGAAACATGCCAACCGCTTCCGCAGCGGAGAGGTGGCGGGCTGGCCGGATGCCGTGTTTCTTGATAAAGCGCGCATCAACATCCATGGACAAATCACAAGAGCGGCGCTGCTGCTGCTGGGACGGGAGGAGTCGGCCCACTTTCTGTCCCCACATCCCGCCCAGATGACGTGGCGGCTGGAGGGGCCGGAACGTGCCTACCAGCACTTTGGCCCGCCTTTTCTGCTGAACACGACCGCGCTCTACCAGAAGATACGGAACATCCAGCTCCGCATCCTGCCGGAGGATGAGCTGCTGGCGCGTGAGGTGTCGAAGTATGACCAGAAGATCGTGATGGAGGCGCTGCACAACTGCATCGCCCACCAGGATTATCGGAGGAACGGGCGCATCCTCGTTACGGAAACGCCAGACCAACTCGCCTTCGAGAATGAGGGCTCGTTCTTCGAGGGCATGCCGCTGGATTACCTGTCAGGACACAAGACGCCACGCCGCTACAGGAACCCCTTTCTGGCGCAGGCGATGGTGGAGCTGAACATGATCGATACGATGGGCTACGGCATCCACGAGATGTTCGCGGGGCAAGCTAGGCGGTTCTTTCCCATGCCTGACTACGACCTGGGAGATCCACAGGCGGTGAAAATGACGCTGCATGGACGCGTGGTGGATGCGGCCTACAGCCGTGCTCTCATCCAGAAAACAGACCTCAGTCTGGAAGACATCCAGGCGCTGGACCGGGTGCAAAAGCGTCTGCCTCTGGATGAGGAAACCGTCAAACACCTGAAGCGTGCCGGGTTGATCGAGGGACGGAAGCCGAATTATCACGTCTCCGCAGCGATTGCGAGTGCAGCGGAGACCAAGGCCGCCTACATCAAGACGCGTGCGCTGGATGACGGGTATTATCGGGAACTCGTGCTGGAGTTCCTGAAAAAGTTCGGCCATGCCAGTCGGGCAGACATTGATCAATTGCTGATGCAAAAGCTAAGTGATGCCCTGGATGCAGATCAAAAGGTAAACAAAATCAGCAATCTCATAACCAACCTGCGAAGGGGAGGACTGATCAGAAACGACGGACCGAAGAAGGCTCCACGCTGGGTTTTGGTTTCCGCACGTGCAGAATAAAAAGAATAAACGCAGAATAAAAAAGAATAAGTCGCCAGCCGACCCTTGGAAAATCAAGGGTTCCCTTATTTTTCCCCCACTCAGAAATGTGAAATTAAAGTTCAAACAGCAGCCTTACCAGACAGACGCGGTGCTCGCCGTGCGGGACTGTTTTGCCGGGCAGTCGCCCAGCAAGGGACTGAGGTATGCCATCGACCCTGGACGCGTGCCACAAGATGGGAATGCCGCCTTGCCGGGCATGGAGGCGGATGGGTTCGCCAATGCTAGCCTCGCTATCTCACCGGGCAAGGTGCTGGAGAACGTGCAAGCCGTGCAGCGCCGTCAGGGGTTGCCAGTTTCCTCAGCGCTGAAGACTACCTCTGTCTGCGATTTCAACCTCGACATCGAGATGGAGACCGGCACCGGCAAGACCTACTGCTACATCAAGACGATGTTTGAGCTGAACAAGGCCTACGGCTGGAGCAAGTTCATCATCGTGGTGCCCAGCATCGCCATCCGTGAAGGCGTAGCGAAGTCCTTTGACGTGATGGCCGAGCACTTCCTGGAAGACTACGGCAAGCGCATTCGTCCCTTTGTGTATAACAGCAAGCAGCTCCACAATCTGGAGAGCTTCTCTTCGGATGCTGGGATCAATGTGATGATCATCAACACGCAGGCCTTCAATGCGCGTGGTGATGATGCCCGCCGTATCTACCTGGAGCTGGATGACTTCCAAAGCCGCAAGCCCATCGACGTGATCGCCAAGAACCGGCCCATCCTCATCCTGGACGAGCCGCAGAAGATGGAGGGCGCGGCCACGGTGGCAAAGCTGAAGGATTTCAACCCGCTCATGATCCTGCGCTACTCCGCCACGCATAAGACAGAGAACAACAAGGTCTATCGCCTGGATGCCCTGGATGCCTTTAACCAGAAGCTGGTGAAGATGATCGCCGTGCGAGGCATTAGCGTGAAGGGTTTGGCCGGAACGAATGCCTACCTATTCCTCAAGGACATCGAGGTTTCCCCTTCCAAGGCCCCAGAGGCCCGCCTGGAGTTGGAAATCCGCCTCAAGAGCGGCATCAAACGGGAGACGCGAAAGGTCAGCAAGGGCACCAACCTCTTCGACCTGTCCGAAGGGCTGGATCAATACGAGGGCTTTGTCGTTTCGGAGATCGACGCCCGCGACAACGTGGTGAGCTTCACCAACGGAACCGCGCTCCAAGTGGGCAAAGCCGCCGGGGATGTGAACGAGGCCGCCCTGCGCCGCATTCAAATCCGGGAAGCCATCAAGGCCCACTTCGACAAGGAGAAGATGCTTTTTGCCAAGGGAATCAAGGTGCTCTCCCTCTTCTTCATCGACGAGGTGGCGAAGTATCGCTGCTACAACGATGCCGGTGAACAGGTCGGGGAGTATGCCCGCATCTTTGAGGAGGAATACAACGCCCAGCTCAATGAGGTGCTCACCTTGGACGACACGCCCTACAACCGCTACCTCAAGGGCATCCTCGCCAGCCAGACGCACAGCGGTTACTTCTCCATCGACAAGAAAACCAAGCGCCTGAAGGACCCGGAGATCGAAGGTCGGGGCGAGAATGCCGGAGAATCCAAGGATGCCGATGCCTACGACCTCATCCTCAAGGACAAGGAGCGCCTTTTGACCTTTGAGGAGCCCGTGCGCTTCCTGTTCTCCCACTCCGCCCTGCGGGAAGGCTGGGACAATCCCAACGTCTTCGTCATCTGCACCCTCAAGCACAGCGACAACACCGTCTCCCGCCGTCAGGAAGTCGGGCGCGGCATGCGCCTCTGCCGCGATCAAAGCGGCGACCGCATCGACGATCCCGCCATCGTCCACCAGATCAACGTCCTGACTGTGGTAGCCAATGAAAGCTACAAGGACTTCGTCTCCGGCCTCCAGAAGGACATCGCAGCCTCACTCTCCGCCCGGCCCCAGAAGGCCAACGAGGAATACTTCAAAGACAAGGTGCTCAAAACGGCTGCGGGTGACGTGAGGATGACGGCCCAGATGGCCAAGCTGTTGGAGCGCTATCTAGCCAAGCATGACTTCATCGATGCGCAGGACGCCATCACGGAGGCCTACCACACGGCGCAAAAAGAAAGCACGCTGCCTCAATTGCCGCCAGAACTGGAGCCCTACCGCGAGCAGGTGTTTCAGCTCGTGAACACCGTCTTCAGCGCCGATCAACTACCGCCGGTGGATGACGAACTGGGCATGACGACCATCACGCCCAACAAAAATCTTGAGAGGAAGGAATTCCAAGACCTCTGGAACCGCATCAACCACAAGGTGGTGTATGCCGTGGACTTCCAGACCGAGGAACTCATCACCAAAGCTATCAAGGCGCTGAATGAAGAACTGAACGTCACGCCGCTGCAATACACAGTGACCGGCGGCGAACAGAAGGAGGGCGTGACGTTTGACGAACTGCGCCATGGCGATGCTTTCGTGCTGCGAGAAAACACCACGGAGCAGGTGAAGACCAGCGCCAGCTCAGCAGTGAAGTATGATCTGATCGGCAAGCTGACGGAGGCTACGCAGCTCACCCGCCGCACTATCGCCCGCATTCTGCAAGGGCTGCTGGCCGCCCGATTCAGCCAATACCGGACCAATCCCGAGAACTTCATCATGGAAGCGGCCCGACTCATCAACGAGCAGAAGGCGACGGTGATCGTGGAGCACATCGCCTATGACACCACGACTGGAACTCACGAGGCCCCGCAAATTTTCACCCAGCGCAAGGAAGACCTCAAGAAGGGGCTGAAAGTGGACAAGCATATCTATGACTATGTGTTCACTGACTCCAGTGGCGAACGCACCTTTGCCGGTGAACTCGACGCAAGCAGTGAAGTGGTGGTCTATGCCAAGCTGCCCAAGACCTTTTCCATCCCCACGCCGGTGGGGAACTACACCCCTGATTGGGCCATTGCCTTCGAGGCCAACAAGGTGAAGCACGTTTACTTTGTGGCCGAAACCAAAGGCTCCATGTCCTCAATGCAGCTCAGGGAGATTGAGAAATCCAAGATCGCCTGCGCCCGGAAGTTCTTTGCCAAGATCACCAACGAATCCGTCCGCTACGAGATGATCGACAGTTATGGCAAGCTGATGGGGTTGGTGAAGTGAGTCTCAAACTTCCCACATTATGAGGCCAGTGTCGCCACCAATCGCGCGTCTCGTCACCGGGCACCTGCTGGACAAAATTTACAAAGCACTCAAGAGACAAGATTTAGACGCCTTGTGATCAAGGCATAAACTGATTCAGGCAAGCAACCCCATTTTCCATGCCTCGCCGACGCAAATCAGAACCCAAGAGTGCCGAACCATCAGGCAAGTTGCCTTTGCACCCGGAAGCGTGGCAGCTCGCACGGTTGATTGCGATTCTTTCACCGGAGGCACCCAGCGCTTGCACCCCTTGCTGGTGCTCCAGGCATTTGCGGGCGTCCGCCGTGCCGAAGCCGAGCGGCTCACATGGGCGCACATCCACCTCGAAACCGAAGAGCCC